>JAGYOT010000179.1 GCA_018399455.1 Desulfobacterales bacterium | reverse complement strand
TTGAGGAAAAGAACGTTTTTCGACTTGGATCTGGATGTTTTATTGAAGCCCTGATGAGGAAGGGCCGGCGGCAATAAAAAAGCGCCCGGCGCTTTTCCGCTCCGGACGCTTTGGAAATGTCTGTGAATTTTTCGTGCTTTTAGAAGTAATATCCAATGTTGATGTTGAGACGGGTGTTGCGGTCTGACGAGGATTCCCACCCATCAAGGTTGTTTACCATGGAGCCGCCCATAAAGGGCATATTCTCGGCGGAGATGATGTCAATATAGGTATAAACGGGACCTGCTGCAATCAGGCATCCCAGAACATTCTGCCAGGTCTCGTCCCAATCGCTATTATCCGGATCAATGATGGTATTATCCGAGTAGAAGGTCAGGCTGTCGATGGGGCCGAAATCAACCGGCAGGGTGTAGGCAATGTTGGCAATGCCCATGACGGCTTCGGTCGGTATGCCCCAGGAGTAGCTGTAGGCACCGACATAAATGACATCATCATTTGCTTCCGGCGGATTTTCGGGATCGTATTCATACTGGACGCCTTCCAGTTGAATGTTCCAGTTGCCGTAATTGCCGACAATGTGCAGTGCGCCTGCATAGTGATCGCCCGTGTCATCGGTAATGGAATTGTAGATTTCGCCGTATTGCCCGGAAATTCCAAATTCAGTGCTGCAGGTGTCATTATGGGTGATCGTGTAGGCCGCCCGGATATTGCCCTGGTTGGTTTCCTCATTTTCAAATCCGGTGCTCAGGACATCCACGGAGTATCGGTCAGCATCTGAAGGGGAGCCGAGTTCACCGTTTTTGTAAAAAGCAAACGCAAGATCCCAGGGACCGTTGTTGTAGAGCGCCTTAATACCCATGTCATAATCGTCCTCAAAGCCGTTATAATAGGCGCCTGAGAACCAGAAGTTATGAGAGGCGTAAGGCTGGATTCCGAAGGGGACCTGATGAACGCCTATCTGACCCTGCCAGTTTTCGTTGAAATTATAACCGATCCAGCCATGATGGATGCAGGTAAAATCATATTCCGGATAAAACCGGTATTCCGCGGAAAGGATCATATCCCCGATTTCACCATCCAGATTGAACCGAAAGGTATCAAAGGCGAAATCTCCGATTTTTTCATCCTGCTTATCATCCCAGTCCTTGTAATTGTACTGTACCCGCAGTGCGCCGCCGATATCAATCTTTTGCAGCTGATCATACATTTTTGAAAACTCGTCGGCTGACATGGCACTCCCGGCTGCCGGCAAGCACATTAAAAAAGCAGATAAAAACAAAACCAATAAACCAAACTTCTTCATCCTCTGTCTCCTTTTCTTAAAAAAATGATGTTAGTTATATAAACCCTTCTGCGAAAAGGCAGTAAGGGGGTTTTCCGGAATTGTCCGTCAGGCACAACTATCCCCCCAGGAGGTGTCCCCCCTGGAGGGATAGGGGCCGGTAATCGAAATTGTAACTCAATTTCGACCCGGTGTCTGGTGATTCAAATTATTTGGCCACCGCCTTGGCTGCAGCCAGCCATGCGTCCCACTTGTCCTGGTTTCTCTCAATCCATTCGTCCACATGGCGTTCAATGTCTTCCTCTTTGTCCTCGCCCTCAAACATCTTGTTGTTCTGCTCGGCGATATCGGGGAAAGGAACCGACATCAGGGAGAACATGGTTTTAATGGCCGGATTCTTTTCGATCCAGTCCTTATTGGCCACCACGCGGATGTCGTTTGCCACAAAGCCCATTTTACAGGGATCGGTAACGGTGCCGGTAAGCCCCTTGGCGACCATATCCGCTTCGAGACCCTTCTGTCCTTCCTTGGGGACGATTTCGGGAACATTGATCCACATCACATCTTCGCCGGGTTTGAGTTTGTATACGGTCCAGTTCGGCGTCCATGTATAGAAGAAAATGGGCTGGCCCTCGTCATAACGCGCCAGCGCATCAGCCATTCCGGCGCTGTAGCCGGCTTTGATCAGGTTGATATCGTCCCAAAGGTCATAGGCATCCATATGAAATGCGATGGTTTTTTCGCAGCCCCAGCCAGGCGGGCAGGCGACCATGTCGGCTTTTCCGTCGTTGTTGGCATCAAAGGCCTCTTTGACCTCTTCGCGTCTAAAGTCATCCAGGGATTTGATGTCGTATTTCTCCACATGCTCCTTGGAGACCAGGTAGCCCTGGACCGCGCCGGCCCTGACCACCGTGCCGGCCATGGACAATGTTTCTTCCCAGTTGTTGGGCAAAAACTCGTCGTGCAAAGGAAACCAGCCGTTGGCCCAGAAGTTTAGGTCGCCCATGGCCATGTTTCGGTAAAAGATGGGGGCAGCCAGCTTTTTGGGATCTTCGACCTCATAGCCGAGATCTTCACAGGCCCTGGAATAAAGCGCTTCCAGGAAAAATCCGGTGGTCCATGTGGCACAGCCCGGTTCTACGGTTTTGCCTTTACCGGGAAGATCCTCGGAAAAAGTCCCGCCGGGAAATGCCATCAGGCATGCGGCAAAAACAAGTAATGCCAGACCGGTGCATGTTAGAAAACGTTTCATGGATAACCTCCTTTTGTTTTGCGGTTGTTTGTAACAGCCAAATTATGAACTATTCCTGTTCCTTGCCAGCTCCTAACGCCTGAGTGATGCGATCCAGCACCATGGCCATCAGCACGATGCCAAGGCCGCCGATGCCGGCCAGGCCGACCTGCAGGCTGTTCAAGCCTTCAAAAACCGGTACGCCCAAGCCGCCGGCACCGATGAGGGATGCGATAACAACCATGGAAAGAGACAGCATGATCGTTTGATTCAACCCGGCCATGATGGTGGTAAGCGCCAAAGGGATCTGGACTTTCCAGAGCACCTGGCGTTTGGTGGCGCCAAAGGAATAAGTGGCCTCGATCAATTCCGGATGCACCTGGCGGATCCCCAGGTTGGTCAGGCGGATGATCGGCGGCATGGAAAAAATGATGGTAGCAATAACGCCGGCAACGGTTCCGATGGAGAAAAGCATGACAACCGGTACCAGATAAACGAATGCGGGGGTTGTCTGCATGGCATCCAGGAGCGGCCTTAAAATGGCCTCAAACCGGTTGCTTCGCGAGGAGAATATGCCCAGGGGCACGCCGATCAAAACATCCACGATAACCGCGGAAATCACCATGGCCAGAGTGGTCATGGTCTCATCCCAAAGGCCGGTAAACCCGATAAAGGCCATCGAGATAATGCTGAAGACCCCGACTTTCCAGCCTGCAGCCTTCCAGCCGATAACCAGAAAAGCCAGCAGGACGATCTCTTCGGGCAGCCATAGGAGCAGATCGTCAATGGCGTTGAGCATGATTTCAATCGGCACTTTGATGGCCTGAAACTGCGGCCTGAAGTTACCCACCAGCCAATCAACGGCCAGTGCAATCCAGTCATCCAGTGGAATTGTATGTTTATAAATATCAAGCATTTATGCCTCCTGCTGCGCTTCCGCCGGCTCGGTTTGGTTGCTGTCGCGGGTAAGGGTTTGAAGGAACAGGTAGCGCGAAATGGTTCCAACATATTTGTTGTTCGCGTTCACGATGGGGACCGGGCACTCATAAGTAGTTAGTTTCGGCAGCACCTCCTGAAGGCTGGCCTCTTCACCGACCGGCTCGATGCCTTCGAGAAAAGCGGGGGTGATATCCTGTGAATTGATGGTTTCGTCTTCAAGCGCTTCCTGGATGCGGGTAAGGGAGACAACGCCGACATAGGTCCGGTCTTTGCGGAGCACATAGGCGTATTCCCGGTCAAATTCGTTTAACCGCTGCCTGACCGCTCTGAGTCCGGATTTGTGAAGCGGAAAGGTTACCTGGGTAGTCGTTGCGATATCGCCTGCTTTGTAGACGTTTGTGGGATCCACGCCCCTGAAGAAAGCCCTGACATAGTCATCTGCGGGATGCTTCATAATCTCTTCAGGCGCCCCGATCTGGACAATTCGACCGGACTCCATGATCGCGATGCGGTCGCCGATCCGCATGGCCTCGTCCAGGTCATGGGAGATGAAGACAACGGTTCGGTCGCTGCCTTCCTGAAGCTTTAAAAGCTCGTCCTGCATTTCAGTCCTGATCAGGGGGTCAAGCGCTGAAAATGCCTCGTCCATCAGCATAATGTCAGGGTCCACCGCCAGCCCCCGGGCAAGTCCGACGCGCTGCTGCATGCCGCCGGAAAGAGAGCGCGGATAACTGTTGGCCACATGGTCAAGTCCTACCTGCTCAAGGGCGCTCATGGCGCGATCTTTGCGTTTTTTTTCAGGAAAGCCCATGATTTCAAGGCCGAAGGCGGCGTTTTCGAGTACCGTCAAATGCGGCATCAGCGCAAAGGACTGAAACACCATGCTCATATATTTCCGGCGGATCTCGACCAGTTCCTTGGTATCCAGCTGCATAATATCCTGACCTTCAAGAATGATCTTGCCGGATGTCGGTTCGATCAACCGGTTGAGCATCCGGACCAGGGTGGATTTGCCTGAACCGGAAAGTCCCATGATGACAAAAATCTCGCCTGCGTAAACGGTAAAATTGGCATCCTGGACACCGATGGTCAAACCGGTTTCCTTGTAAATCTCGTCCTTTTTTTTGCCCTGCCCAATGAGCGCATAAGCTTCTTCCGGATCACCGCCAAAGATTTTGAAAGCGTTTTCGACCCGCATCCGCTCCTTGGGGCTGGCTGCATTGTCTGCCATAGTAAATATTCCTTGTCTCAGTTTTTGTATATTGGATCATACCTAAACGCACTGAAAACCCGTTGTGTCAAAAAACCGCCATCGCATTCCCAAAACATGGAAGCACAGAGGGCTTATTGCAACTTGATTAACTGATCAATAATAACGGCTGACGAAGAAAAAAACAAAAAACCGATATCGGAAAAACGAATAAAAAAACCTAATTTTTACTAAATCAATTTAGCTCGCCTCATCTCAAGTAATAATCAATATTATAATCTTTGAACTTTGTCAAACAAAGATGCCTTTAATTCGCATATAAAGATTTTATTCTAAGCAAAACCATTTGAAATAATAAGATTTTTACGAAAGTTTCCGTATAGGTTTTCTATTCTGCCGCTCAGTCTTTTAAAACTTGT
>JAGYOT010000178.1 GCA_018399455.1 Desulfobacterales bacterium | reverse complement strand
CTGGTGGAGGCGGAAACCGGGCGGGTGTCTGACCATGAAGGAATCGTACAAAGGGCACCCCCCTTCAAAGATAAGTCGGCCGTAACCTTCACCGTGAGGAGACTTGACCCATGCTTAAGCAAAGAATGGCGACAAACCAATGGTACACCGCCACAGTCCAGCAGCTACTTGCTGAAACGTGCAGAGACAGGCCTGCCAAAACTGCTCTCGTCTACCGGGAAAAGGAGATTTCTTATAAGGAGCTTTTAACAAACGTCAATTTCATTTCACAGGCACTGCTGAACCTGGGCGTAAAGCCGGGGGATCGGGTATCGACAATACCACTGGCAACACCTGAATTTGCTTATATATACTTTGCAGCTCTGCAGGTCGGGGCCGTCATCAACCCACTGAACCTGTTGTGGGGTGAAATTGAATTCTCCGGGATTTTGCGGCGAAACGACCCCAAGGTGATTGTGACGATCGACCAATTAGGGGAGAAGAATTTCATCGACCTCCTCAGAAAATGCATCGGCGACCTCCAGGTGCATGATGATGGGTCGGTTCAGTCGGAAAACCTGCCTGCATTGCGCCATCTCGTGTCTTTGAGCCCATCAGGGCAACAGTACGAAGGGTTTATTGACTTTACTGCATGGGCCACGGCGGGACAATCGTATGATAGAGCCCATATTGAAAAACTGGTTGCCGACTCAAAGCCAACCGACATTCAATTTATATGTCAGACATCGGGGAGCACCGGCCTGTCCAAATCAGTTTTGTGGAATCACCGTTCGCCGCTGGCAACCGCTCATTTCTACGTAAAATTTGTCAACTACATGGAAGATGACACCTATATTAATCTGGCGCCGTTTTTTCACAATAGTGGTATGGGAGCGCTAAACTTGGCGGTCGCCTATTCGGGAAGCACATTATATATTATGCCGAGTTTTGATCCTCATCTGGCCATGGAACTCATCGATAAACACGATATTACGGGAACCACAGGCTTTGATGCACACTACCAGGCACTCGACATGGTGCGGAAAAGCAAGGGGCTGAAATTTAGACTGTCCAAATGTCTGGTGGCCATATCACCCAAGACTTATGATTTGCTGGTTAATGAAATGGCGGTTAAGGAGAATGCCCATTTTGCCGGTTTGTACGCTCAAAGTGAAGCCGGCGGACTGCTGGCAATTATGGAATCTGACTGCATGGTCCATGACCTCAAAAAAAACTGCAATGGGCGACCTCTTCCCGGTGTTGAAGTGATAATCAAGGATATCAATACAGGCGAACGCCTGCCGCCCTGGGAACAGGGGGAAATATGTTACAGAAGCCCTTTTATGTGCTGCGGCTACTATAAACAGGACGAAGCGTTTAGCCAGGGCATGGATGCAGACGGCTTTTTTCATGGAGGCGATTTCGGAACATTTGATAACGGCTACATTCGGTTTTTGGGGCGCCTTGGCGGAGTGATCAAATCAGGCGGTGAGAATGTATCAACCACATATGTATCCACATTGCTTATGGAACTGTTTGGAGAAGAATTTGAAGATGTCCAGACAATCGGAGTGCCCGACCCATACTGGGGTAAAAAAGTGGTTTCCTGGGTTCGCATGAGGGAGGGGCGGCAATTGAGATCAACCGCTGAATTACGGACGGAATGTAAGGGAAAGCTGGCTGAATATGAAATTCCCAAGGATTTTTTGAAATGGGAAGGACCCTGGCCCATGAGCGCCGTCGGTAAGATCCAACTGGACGATTTGGAAAAACAAGCAATCGAGCGTTTGAGAACAAATAAATAATTTTTTCAAAATGTTAAAGTTCAACCAGATAAAAACCCAAGAAAAACAGATAAATCCAGAGAAGAAGCCGGGATGGACAGACAATCGGTAATTACAGATGAAGCAACGGCCCTGGCTCAAATCAGGGATGGAATGACCGTTGCATTGGGCGGGTTCATTACGGCACAGCATTCAATGGCCTTGATCCGCGGCATTGCCAAGCGAGGCATCAAAGGCTTAAGGGTTGTTGCGGGGCTCTCTTCGGCACTCGAGGTGGATCTTTTGATCGGCTGCGGTTGCGTTCAGCGGTTGGCTACAGCTTATGTCGGCGCCGAGGCAACAGTTCCCATCGGGCCTTTTTTCAAAAAAGCAGCTGAGGACCAAACCATCGATCTATGGGAATGTGACGAAATAATTCTAATGGCCATGCTTCAGGCAACCGCCGCCGGCATTCCCTTCTTTCCGGTCCGGGGCGGTATGGGAACTGACCTGCCCCACCTGAATAAGGATTTAAAAGAATTCAGGGACCCGATTCATAATGATCCTCTGCTTGCCGTGCCTGCGATGAAAATCGATGTAGCGGTAACCCACGCCTACTGCGCTGATCCATATGGCAATGTACAGTATGCGGGCAACACTTTCGCGGATGGATTAATCCATAGAGCGGCTGAAAAAACAATCACCACTGTTGAAAAAGTTGTTCCAACGGCCTATATCCGCCGGGACCCGTTCAAGACGCTCTACACGGCAGATTTTATTGTTCGAAGCCCGTTTGGCGCACACCCCTATTCCTGCCACGGGGAGTATATCGAAGATGATGAGCATCTGAAAGGATACGCCAATGCAGCCAACCTGGCCACAAAGGGAGACGATTCAGCCTGGAAAGTATATCGAAATCAGTTCATCGACACTCCTGAAGACCACATGGACTACCTTGAGCAGATTGGCGTTAAAAAGCTTTTTTCTTTGAATGAATTTTAATACCGGATTTTTCCGATGGTTCCCTACAGCACCAAAGAACTCATGGCCTGCTGGCTTTCCCGAGATCTCGCCGATCGTGAATATGCGGCCGTTGGAGCTAATTTTCCAATTCCCCGTGCTGCTGTCCTGCTGGCTCACTTGGCCCATGGGCCAAACATGAAGGTGGGAATGGGTGCGTTCAACGTAAACCTGCAAGGCGTAGATCACGTGATGTCGCTGCGCTATTTTTCAGACTTCTGGCCCGTCCAGTGGGCTGAATCAGCGAGCTTTTTTCCTCTCGATCTCCTCAGCATCCATAAACTGGATGTATTTTTTGTCAGCGGAATTCAGATCGATGTTTACGGAAATACCAACCTCATCGGGATCGGTGACAAACAGAAGGGTTTTAAATTCCGGGGTCCGGGAAGTATTGGCACCGCGACGCTGGCTACCCTTGCCCGGAGATATTATATCGTCACAGAGCATCATAGTCCCAGGCTTTTTGTCGAAAAATGCGACAAAATCAGTGCAATGGGATTCGGTGATGGAACGCCGGGACTCAGACAAAAACTTGGCTTGCCAGGAGCAGGCCCCAAATACTGTATCACGCCGCTGTGCGTTTTTGATTTTTCACCAACGACAAGAAAAATGCGGCTCGGCTCCCTGCACCCCGGTGTGGGCTTAAATCAGGTTATCAATAACACGGGCTTCAAGATTGATATACCTGAAGAGATCGGGGAGACAAGGCCGCCGACATCTGCAGAATTAGAAATTTTGCGAAATCGGATCGACAGAGAAGGCTTGCTTAGATGAGCCACCGAACGCGTTATCACAGACCGCATAAACGGTTCGGCTTGCCTTTTCCATACATTGCGTTTTTTTCTCGGACTTACGAAATGTTCTGCTTTCAAATAGTTAGAAAAGTTCGATAACAGAACGGCCATATAACATGTCGATGAAAAAATGAAGGGGGGAATTCATATGGGCATCGGAAATATTATTTCAAGAAATGCCATACAGTTTCCTGACAAGGAAGCGCTTGTTTTCGGGGAGGAGCGATACAGCTGGTCCCGGTTAAATTCAAGGGTGAATCGTCTGGCTGACGCCTTTTTGTCTTTAGGCCTGCAAAAGGGGGACAAAGTCGCCCTGCTTTCTGAAAACCACCCGGCCTGCATTGAGGTCAATTACGCCCTGGCAAAAACCGGTTTGGTTTATTTTCCTGTTTTATCCCGCCTGCTGCCCCAGGACATAGAGTATCTGATTGATCTTTCGGACGCAAAGGCCGTTGTCTTCAGTGATGATTTTGCATCCGTGGTAAAGCAAATCCGGGCCGGACTTCCAAATGTGAAGACCTACATTCAGGTCGGGGGAGAGGTTTCGGATTATGCAATGGAATATGAAACCTTGCTGTCCCGGGGAAAGGACATAGAGCCTCAGGTGGATGTGGACTTCAACGATTTTTATATATTTCTCTGCACGGGCGGAACAACCGGGGTAAGCAAAATTGCCATGCTTACCCATGCCAATGCGCTTTGGGCGATTTATTCAACGGTCAATGCGTTGAATTTAAACGAGTCGGATACGGGAGTTCAGGTGCTCCCATTATATCACGTCATTATCAACAATTGTCTGAATTCATTATTCGCTGCAGGCGCCCGGGTCGTGTTAATGCCGGCCTTCGATCCGGTTCAGTTCATGAAAAGCATCCATGAGGAAAAAGCTACCGTTGTATTGGTGGTTCCTCCTTTCCTGTTTTCCTGGATCGCCGCCGTCCCCGAGGCAATGGCGTTTAACATGGATCATGTGAGGGTTTTTGGAACCGCCGCGGCAACCTTTCCAGCACAATTGAAACAGGCGGTGCGGAAGCATTTCCCGAATGCGGGGATCTATTATACCTATGGGCTGACAGAATCAAGCGGCGGCAATGCCACTGTTCTGGACGCCTCTCTGATTTTTGAAAAAGAAGGATCGATCGGCACCGTCAATCCAGTCCTCGATTACCGTATCGCCAGAGAGGATGGCAGTGATGCCCGGCCGGGCGAGCCGGGAGAGCTCCATCTTAAAGGCCCTTCCGTAATTTCAGGATATTACAAACAGGATGATGAGAGCAGGAAGACCTTTGTGAATGGATGGCTGCATACCGGCGATGTGGTAAAAAGCGACGACCGGGGATTCATTTATTTCGTCGACCGATCAAAAGAAATGATCAAGACGGGCGGGGAAAATGTTTTTGCAAAAGAAGTCGAAGATGCCTTAATCGAGCACGCCAAAATTCAGGAATGTGCTGTTTTCGGGCTGCCGGATGAAAAATGGGGTGAAAAAATCCATGCGGCCGTCGTCCTGAAGGCCGGCGAGGAAATGCATGAG
>JAGYOT010000177.1 GCA_018399455.1 Desulfobacterales bacterium | reverse complement strand
CCGAAAAGCCGGCTGTCCCGTAATTGCTTTTACCGGCGCCCCCCATTCCACCTTGGCCCGGGAGAGCGATCTGGTGATTGACGTAGGTGTGGAAGCAGAGGCCTGCCCGCTCAATATGGCGCCAACCGCCAGCACCACCGCTCAACTGGCCATGGGAGATGCGCTGGCAGTGGTCTTGATAAACAAACGCCAGTTCACAACACTGGATTTTCAGAAATTCCACCCCGGCGGCACACTTGGCCGGCGGCTGGCGCTTTGTGTGGAAAACATCATGCTGACCGGGCAGGCGGTCCCTTTCGTCTATGAGGGAACTGACATTAGAACCGCCCTTTCGGTTCTGGACGAAAAACGTCTGGGAGTGGTCCTTATACTAAACCATCAGGACCAATTGGCCGGGATTATAACGGATGGCGATATCCGCCGAATGGTGGTGAATCAAACCCCCATGAACGATCAACAGGTCGAGGACCTGATGGTGCGGCGGCCCAAAGCGGCATCTCCGGGCACACCGCTCTATGATGCTCTGAATTTAATGGAGATCAATCAAATCACGGTACTTCCGGTTCTTGATCGGGAGGGACAGGTAGCCGGCATCCTCCACCTTCATGATATCCTGGGCAAGGGCGCTGTCCGGTTTAACGGCTCCTGACAGCCGCCGCTCGGGCTTTGACATTTGAAATTACCCAAAAAATATTTAAACTATAAAAAGCCGCATCCGATAAAACAAACACGCGGTGCCGTTTTAGATGAAAGAGGGGAGTGTATGTCAAAATTCTGTGATGTCGACACCGGAATCGATTCCCTTGGCGAGGCCAAAATTACCTCACCGATTTTAGAAGAGGCCGATGGTACCAGCCACAAGATATTTCGAACCGATGAGGATCGCATTCTCATTGATGTCAATGCAGTTGATATCAATCAGATCATCAAGGCAGGCAAAACTCCGCCGGCATTCGAATTATCGGGCCCAAGGGAAAAAATCTATTTTGATCCGAGCAAACTGAAATGCGCCCTGGTGACCTGCGGGGGCCTTTGCCCGGGGCTGAATAACGTAATTCGTGCTGTAGTGCTTGAGCTCTACTATCGCTATGGTGTCCACCACATTTACGGCATCCGGTATGGATTGCAGGGATTTATCCCGGAATACCGTCATCAGCTGGTCGAGCTGTCTCCGGACAATGTTGTCGATATTCACGAAATGGGCGGTTCTGTGCTGGGTTCTTCCAGGGGGCCCCAGGACATCGAAACGGTTGTGGACTGCCTGGAACGTTTGAACATCGGGATTCTTTTCATGATTGGCGGAGACGGTACCTTGAAGGCAGCCTCCCGGATTGTTGAAGAAATCAACATGCGATGCACAAAAATCGGAGTGATCGGAATCCCCAAAACCATTGATAATGACATTCACATGGTATCCAAATCTTTCGGGTTTGACACGGCTGTAGATATCGCCACCGAGGCCATTAAAGGGGCTCACAAAGAAGCCGAGGGCTATCCCAACGGCATCGGGTTGATCAAGCTCATGGGCCGGCACTCCGGGTTTATCGCAGCAAACGCCGCTCTTGCCCAGCAGGATGTCAACTTTGTTCTGATCCCGGAAATTCATTTTGATCTGGATGGCAAAAACGGACTCCTGGCCAAACTGGAAGAGAGATTAAAACGGCGCAGACATGCGGTTATTCTTGTGGCTGAGGGGGCGGGCCAGGATTTTTTCGATTCAGCGGAGACGCAGTACGACCCTTCGGGCAATGTCAAGCTCTATGACATCGGGCTTTATCTGAAGGAACGGATCCAGGATTTTTTCAACAAGCGGCAGATGGAGATATCGCTTAAGTACATTGATCCCAGTTACATGGTCCGAAGTCTTCCGGCCAATGCCAATGACCATATTTACTGCAGTTTTCTGGGCCGCGACGCCGTTCATGCCGGCATGGCCGGCAAAACCAATATGATAATCGGCTACTGGAACAACTTTTTCGTTAATGTCCCCATGAAATTGACCACTGCAGAGCGTAAGCAGGTAGACCCGGATGGAAAAATCTGGCAGACCGTCCTGGAATCCACCGGGCAGGGATCGCTGGTAAACGAATAACCTTTGCTTGTTTTTGACAATATGCTAAAGCGAGGGCTTGAAACCGCTGACCTCAACAAACCCGTCGCCTGCAACCTTCAATAAACAGAGTTCCTTGACAGCCTCGCCGTTTTGGTCAAACCGGGTTCTGCCGGTGACTCCGTTATAGGGCGGCATGCGCGTGAACTGTTCGCGGATATAACGCCGGCCAAGATACCGGGAACGGCGCATGCATGTGATTACCATCCGGGCTGTATCATAGCCGATCGCCTCTATAAACCGGGGCTTTCTTTCATAGACCGATTCAAACTCCGAGACAAACCGCTCCACCAGCTCGGCCGAGCTTTCCGCAAAAAACCCGACAGGAAAAATGGCACCCTGGGCATGCCGGCGCGACATATGAATCAACCGGTCGGAATACCAAAGGTTGGTGCCCAGGCAATAAATATTGTTCACATCGTAATAAGCCAACTGGGGCAGCATCAACCCGGCTTTTTCCGGGGAATCCGGAATAAAAACGGCTTCAAAATCCACAATCGGCTCCGGCTGGGTTTCCTCCCCCCCGGCTTCCAGTTGATCAGAGGATGAAGCCTTGCTTGCCACCAGCCCCCCCTGCTCTTCTTCCGCAATATCTTCGGGGATTTCATAGTACAGGCCAACAAGCTTTTTTATCGCCTCTGAAAAATCCGTATGCGAAGGATCGTATTTCTCAAGACCCACCACTGACGCGTTATGGGCCAAAAGCACATCCCAGAAAAGATTCATAAAGGTTCTGCCATACGGTTCATCCGGGTAAAGCACGGCAAACCGATCCATGGCCATGGCTTCTGCAGCATAATCGACAAGTGCCTTTACCTGCATTTCCGGTGTAATGAAGTTACGAAAGACATAGTCGCCGACACCTGGAATCCCTTTGGCCTGGGATAGCGTCAGAATGGGAATGCCGGCTTCCTGGGCCGCCCCGGCAGCACTTTTTGCTGTGGCAAGGGGACCGATGATAACCGCAACCCCCTGTTCCCCAAGCGTCCGGACAGCATCGGCTGCTTTTTCCGTATCCGAGGCCGTATCCGCGACCATGAGCTGAACAGGCAGACCTTCATCGGTCTTGCCCCTGTCCGAATGCGAAACAGCCAGTTCAATGCCGTTCAAAGCGCGCTCCCCAAAGGTTGCGTATCGGCCTGAAAGCGGAAGCAGACAACCGATCCGAATCTCAGCCCCGTAGCCAATGGCCTTGAGCGCCTCTATCTGCCTGCCGGCGGTTTCCGATAATTCATGCGCCGGATACCGGTCCAGGAAATCAGAGAACACCGCGATGGCATCATCAAATCTTCCTGAAGCCTCCAGACGGCAGCCCAACTGATACAAGAGATAGCCGGCGGGGAATCGAGCGTGCAGCTTTTCCAGTGCTTCCTGAAGCTGCTCAGCGGATAACAGACGGATAGCGGCTTTGATGCGGGGACGGATATCCGCCTCTTTCCTGACGGGTGCGGCCCTTTGATAGGCCTTAAGGAATGCCAGATAAGCAGCCCGCCCGAGATTCAATGCCATATAGGCATCACCGGCATGGACGGCGGCCCTGACAAACTGGGTATCAGACAGTCTGTAAGAAAAGGCATCGCTCGCACGAAGGGCCACTTTTTCATAATCCCCGGCCTCATATAGCACGACAAGCCTTTCCACCGCGGCATCCCTCGCATATCGGGATTGCGGATAATTATTCATGGCCTGTTCCAGATAAGCGACCGCCTGAGCATACTTTCCCTGCCGTGACCGGGCAAGTCCCATTTTCAGCAGTGCCGCCGGAAGCATAGGACTGTCCGGGTATCTCTGGACATAGGTCTGATAAAGACGGAAGGCCTCATTATAGCGCTCAGCATCAAATGCGGCCTCAGCCGACTGCATAAGCTCCGCCCCCGGCTTCTTGCCCGGAAAAACACCGGGTTCCTTTGGTGCACAGGCCGCGAGCATAAGCAAACCAATTGCTGTAGCCGCTAAAAACAGATGTCTCATACGAAATAGTCCACGCTTTTTGATAACGATTATCCTCTTGCGGTTGAGCATGCCATTAACCCTGCAAATCCCATCCTGCTTCCCGTTAATGAAAGCCTCTGCAATGATCAAGCCGCTTGACGCGGGCTGCTGGAATCGGTATATAAATAATGCCTGAACGAAATATAACCTTTGGGCCGGCCCATCAAAAAATAAGGAGGTTAATCCAATGAATCCGCGCATTTTTTTTGTTCTGACGGCAGCTTTTTTCTTCTTCGCGTTTGCCGTCCACGCAGAATTCTATCAATACACGGATCAAAGCGGCGTTGTTCACTATACAGATGATTACAGTACAATTCCAGAACAATTTAGGCCTCAGGCAAGCGCCATCTCACAAGTTCCAAAAGACCTCTCCCCCCCGCAGGCGGATCAAAGCCAATCCCTGGATGCTTCTGAAATCAACACAGGCTCAACAGGCGATCAAGCAGATAACCTGCAGGGGAAAAGAAAAGAACTGGTTAAACGGCAGGAAACGCTCCACCAGCAGTATAAAATTCTCTTGAACGAAAAAGAAAAACTTGAGGCCCGTGGTGGCGAACTCTCAAAAAAAAGTGAAGTCCAAGCCTACAATAAACAAGTTCGCCAGTTGAAGGAAAAAATCAAAACTTACCAGGAAAAAGTAAGCGCTCTGGAATCCGAAATCCAAAAATACAACAAAAGGATCCAGGAGCAATAGCCTTCAGGTTTCAACGAGGACTTGCTGAACAGCATTTTCAGCGCCCGCCTTTGTACATATATTTATACACCTGTATACCAAATAGTTCACATACCATAAATATCTTTTAATTCCAATATATTGATTCCAAACTTGATTCAGCGGCATTATCCGCCGCCGGGTCTTTGGAACTCAAATATTTGATATTGTTGTAAAAAATATTGTATTGCATTGTATACTACATCCTTCTTCGCTTGAATCGAATCCCTCCTGATTTGCCGTTTTCCCTTCAATAATATTGTTGGCATTAAGCTTGC
>JAGYOT010000176.1 GCA_018399455.1 Desulfobacterales bacterium | reverse complement strand
TTGCGCGCCGGCTGGAAGTGCTGAGCTCAGGGCTGCGTGCTGCAGGTTCTGAAATCGAAAAACTTGAAAACCGGGATTCAGGAATCGATACCCTTTATGACATGGACGGGCAGCAGCTGCTTGACGAGCTTTTAAATTCCCGGGTATCTGCCCTGCAAAATGAAACCGAACAGGTAAAAACACTGCTGGATGCCGCGCGCAAATCCGAACAGGAAGGTCCGGACGCCAAGGCTGAAGGCTTAATCGAATGGATCTACAGGCTTCAGGCAGAAGAAAACGAGCCGGATCTGAAGGTATTGATCTTCACGGAATTTGTACCCACCCAGACAATGCTCAAGGAATTCCTGGAAGCCCGGGGCATTTCCGTGGCGACCCTGAACGGTTCCATGAACATGGAGGAGCGCAAACAGGCTCAGGAAAACTTTCAGAGCCATGCCCGTGTGCTGATTTCCACTGATGCCGGGGGTGAAGGATTAAACCTGCAGTTTTGCCACGTGATTATCAATTACGATATCCCCTGGAATCCCATGCGGCTGGAACAGCGCATCGGCCGGGTGGACCGCATCGGACAGCCCAAGACGGTTCGGGCGATAAACTTTGTTTTCGAGGAGTCGGTTGAATTTCGCGTAAGACAGGTCCTGGAGGAAAAGCTCTCGGTTATTTTCGAGCAATTCGGAATCGACAAGACAGGTGACGTGCTGGACTCCGCCCAGGCAGGAGAACTTTTTGAAGACGTATTTGCATCCGCCATAATTGACCCGTACAGTATTGAATCCTCGGTCGATAACACCGTTTCAATGCTCAGGGATGAAATCAGCCGAACCAGGCAATCTTCTGCTGTTTATGGCCTTTCAGAAGAACCTGACACCCAAATCGCAGAACGTCTCCGGTCTCATCCGCTGCCGGACTGGGTGGAGAAAATGACCGTATCGTATCTAAGCAGCCTTTCTGGCAAGGAAAATAAAGACGCAGGAGCCAAGCTGATGGGCAGGCAATCCGCAGGCAATATCTGGGAGCTGACCTGGCCTGACGGGACTGTTGAAAAGGGTTCCTTTACGCATTTTTCATCCCGAACCACGCACTTTGATTTGTCAAACAGCCGGATCCGGGGCCTTGCACTCAACCTGCCGCAGGTTGTTGAAGCCCGGCCAATACCCTGTGTGACCATTAACGGCTTGCCGAACGATGTATCCGGATTATGGGGAATTTTTGAAATCCGGGTGCAGGCGGGACAAAGACAGAAAATCACGTCCCTTCGCATCCCCTTGACCCGGCGAGGCTATATAAGCGTTTTTATCAGCGATGAAGGAAGGTTGTTTCTGCCCACGGCCCGGCATATCTGGGATACGATCCAGACAGCAAAAATAGATGTCATAAGAACCCTTTCCCGGGAGGAATCCGCCTCGGCATTCAAACAGTTAATGCAATCGGCTGAAAATGCCGGAAAGGAAGTGTTTCAAGCGCTGGCACAGGAATATGCAGATGCGCTTGCAAAAGAAGAAGAGCGCGGGCGGGTGTCATTTAATGCCCGGAGAAAAGCCATTGAAAAAGTGGGGCTGCCCGAGGTCCGGCAATATCGAATGGTGCGATGTGATGCCGAAAAAGCCCAATGGAAAAAAGAATTGGCTGCTGCAGGTCAGACAGTTCCAGAAATCCGGCCCCTTTTGCTGACGCGTATTGTAAATGGGGTGGAAAATGCATAACTGGCGGGAGGCGATACTTAATCATTTTGTCCCCAATGTCAGCAAGCTGACCCTGGTTGCCGATCCGGACAGCCTGATGACAGAAGAAAAACTGACCATAGAATTGCGGTGGCGGGGATTTGATCTGATTGAATTCAATGATCCGGTGGAATTCAGGTACGCCTATGAATCCAAATACCGCTCAAGCTGGGATCGCGGAGAACATACAGACCTCGTGGTTATCCTCCGGCTCCAGGACACAGAACTCGACTCCCTGCCCTATGACCTGCTTCAGGCCGGAAGAAGGCTTTCATTTAACCTTGGGCAATTATTTCCGAATTTGAGCTATCCGGTGATAGAAAACCTGGACCGCAGCCTGCTGGATGCTATTTTTGAAGCACAAAAGCAGTTTACGCCGGAGAGAATGGGCGACAATGCCACCATGGACTTCATACTGCGGCATGTTTTTGCCATTGATCCTGTATTGATCAAAAACAATGTGGATCTGATGCGCACGCTTTTGCGCATCCATTACAACAAATGGCGCCTCCCGGATATTCTCAATGATCGGCTTGTACACGTACTAAAAGAACAGGGGAATTTTCAGTCATGGCCTCTGGATGAAGTTTTAAAGGATGAGGAAGCCTTTTTTGCATTTATACAAGAGCGATGGCCTGTTTTTCTGGAATCCCGGCACAGGACATCCGCTGGCCCCAACACCACCGGTGAGGATACCTCCCTTTATCCGAAAAGCGAGGGGGCACTGCAATATCCCGGCCCTGAGGCGCTCCCGTTTGACCACCATGACATCAGGGTTTACATTGACAACCTGTTTATCGAGGGAAGACTGAGACCGATAAGAGCGCCGGGAATCCATATCAGTGCCGATTCATGGGTGCAAAGCGGCATAATTGAAGAAACAGCCAATGATAATGAACGAATTGAGCGATTATTTCCAATCGTGGAAAACGAAATGCCTGGGGCAGAAGCCAGGCATTCAGACTGGACCGCATTTGCAATGAAATGGGCGGAATTGTCCGCCCTGATCGTTTCAGGGGGCAGTGAAGAATACCGGAAACGATTGCATGATACCGGGGATAAAATAAACCATGCTTTTGCGCAATGGCTGCTCGCCCATTATGCCGGCATGATCAACCTGCCCCCGGCAAGTCCGGCCATGCTGCATCAGGTGCCAAGGCGTCTTGGACGGGAGATGGAGGAATCAAAAGAGAAGCGGGTTGCCCTGGTAGTGGTTGACGGCCTCTCGCTTGATCAATGGGTAACCGTCCGCCAGGTGCTTCAGCAGCAGGGTATGGATCTGCTGATGCGTGAATCTGCAGTTTTTGCGTGGATCCCGACCCTGACCTCAGTATCAAGGCAGGCGATTTTTTCCGGCAAACCTCCTTTGTACTTTCCTGCGTCCATCTATTCAACCAATAAGGAAGATAAACTTTGGCGGCAGTTCTGGGAAAGCAGCGGCTGTTCCCGTATGGATATCGTCTACCAGCGCGGCATGGGCGATGGTGATGCTCAAGAAAAACTGGAATCGGTCATAGATCCCGATACCACCCGGGCAGTGGGCCTGGTGGTGGACAAGATTGACAAAATCATGCACGGTATGCAGCTCGGGGCGGCGGGAATGCACGGGCAGATAAAGCAGTGGTGCGAAAAAGGATTTCTGGGATCCATGATAGAATACCTGCTTTCCTGTGGCTTTGATGTATGGATGACGTCCGACCATGGCAACATTGAATGTTACGGTAAAGGACGCCCGTCCGAAGGCGTTATTGCAGAAACCAGCGGAAAAAGATCCAGAATCTATTCAACTTCTGAATTTCGTTCGCAGGTGGCAGCCGAGTTCGATTTCGCACATGAATGGCCTCAGGTGGGCCTGCCCTCTGACTTTTTCCCGCTGGTCGCAGGTGGAAGAGATGCTTTTGTTAAACACGGTGATTGCATCGTCGGGCATGGCGGCATTGCCATTGAAGAAGTCATCGTACCCCTGGTGAAATTTGAGAGAAAAGAGCGTAATGGCTAAGCGGCATGAAAGCATCGGAATAAAACAGCCCGTTCGCCGGGAATGGATGCAGCAGGCGGCAAATTCGATGCTTGCCGGGCTGGATCCCAAAAAAATACGAAAAGAGCTGCACGGGTTTATTGCCGATCAGCACAGAAATGGCAGTAAAAGCAAAATCAGTGACGGAAACAGGGCTTTTACAGTAAACAACCTGATGCGGATATGGGTTACCCCTGATGATGAGCTGACCGGATTCAGGGATGCTGCGCTCAAATATCTGCGCAATAATTCAGCCATGGAGACCGCTGTTCACTGGGCCATGATTTCTGCCGCATATCCATTTTGGTTCAATGTGGCTTTTCAAACAGGTCGACTGTTAAATCTTCAGCACCAGATCACCCGCCCCCAGATTATCAACCGCTTAAAGGAACAATACGGTGATCGTGAGACCATAACCCGCAATGCACGATATGTCATCCGTTCCTTTGTATCCTGGGAGGTACTTAATGACACCGGGAATAAAGGATGCTATGAAAAACATAGGCCGCAGGCAATCTCCGACAAAAACATAGCTATTCTCCTGATAGAGTCTGCACTTCACGCATCTCCGTCAGGAAAAGCGGCACTGAATATTCTTCTTACCAATCCGGCATTTTTCCAATTTCAATTGCCCACAATCTCGGGGGATTTTATTGCCCAGAACAGCGAGCGAATAGACGTGGACCGTTACAGCCTTGATGATGAAATGCTGAAGCTGAAGGAAGGATAAAAAAACTATATTAACATATTTTGTGCACAATAACCTGATTTCAGTTAAAGTGCAAAATATTCGTTAATACCAGTAATATTTCAAGAATCAATGTGTACCTAATTTTGGCATCCTTTGTACCTTGCGTCCAGCTTGCGGTTCGATTCAAGGGATTAAATTGTCCAGCAGACACTAAACACAGAGGCTGAAAAACGATTTCGGGGTTAGATAACCCTTCATCTGAGGACTAACTTGCCAATCCATGCAGTATTACTGGGCAGTATTTCTGGGCCTTCCCAAATTTACACTTTGAATCCGATAGTCCTCAAAATCGCCTAATTCGAAATACTTCCAGGGCATAGCCGCTCCAATGCTACAAGTGACGGACTGGAAAGTTATGGTTGATTTTCTTTATCTGTTTAAGCGCGCTACGAAGCATACTGTTCCGCAGGCAAGGCGATCTGGTCAGGCGTAAGATTCTGCGGAAGCAGTGCTCGGTAGCCATCTTTTTGGTCAATGGGGATGCCGTATGATCCGAACAGGAAAGGCCGGAGAACGATACCCATGGATCCTCCTCCGGCCCTTTTAATCTACACCAGATTGACTTGTAAAATCAGAATTAATGCTAATTTTTTCTTTGGTGCCGA
>JAGYOT010000175.1 GCA_018399455.1 Desulfobacterales bacterium | reverse complement strand
GCGCAACGCAGATATTGGACTTTTTACGAGAGCATCAAGGTTAACAACCAGTCTTTCAACCAGCCCTAATGTTATTGCTTTCGGATGACTCTAAGTGCCCACCAAAAAGACTTCTTATGGAACCGGTCCGATGTCTCGATTTCTTTGGCAAAGATCAGCAGGCCCCGTGTCCGGAAAGTTCTGCAGCGCCGAAGATTATTCCATCTGCTGGATGAAACCCGCGCTTGTCAGGCCACGTGGATATACGGGCCGGGCGGGTCAGGCAAGACAACCTTTATTGCCAGTTACATAGAGGAAAACAAGCTTCCCTGCCTTTGGTATCAAGTCGATGAAGGCGACTCGGACATCGCCGCATTTTTCTATTACCTGGCAATGGCAGGCAAAAAGCTTGCCCGGGAGGAACAATACCTCCCCCTTCTGACACCGGAATACGCACTCGGAATTTCCACTTTCACCCGGCGATTTTTCGAAGAGCTGTTTAACCGCCTGGAGAAACCGGGCGTTGTTGTGCTGGACAACTATCAGGAAGCCCCGCCCGAATGTATGCTGCATGAGATTCTTCGAAACGCCCTGTCAGTGATACCCGAAGGCATAAACCTCTTTATTTTAAGCCGAACTGAACCGACCGCCATTCTGGCAAGGGCTATGGCAAGCAATCTCCTCGCCGAGATCGGATGGCCGGCGCTGCGGCTGCAGCCTCAGGAAACCAGGGACCTGGTCAGGCTTCTGAGCCGTACCCCGCCATCTGAGGCGGTTATCGATTCGCTGCACGAAAAGGTTGACGGATGGCTGGCCGGTCTGCTTCTTCTTTTAAAGCGGGCAGCGACCGAAGCCATAGATCCCGGAACCTTTACCCAATTCACGATCAGCGAAGTATCTGATTATTTTACCAGTGAGATATTTGACGCGGCAGACGAAGAAACCCGGGCGTTTTTGCTCAACACATCGGTGTTGCCAACCATTAGCGCCACAATGGCGCAAAAGCTCACCGGTTCGGAGAATGCAGCGCAGATTCTGGACAGAATCAGGCAAAACCAATGGTTTATGGAGAGATATCCGGGCAGGGAAACGAGATATCAATATCACCCCTTGTTCCGGGAATATTTGCAGCGCCAGGCGGTGCAGACCTTTACCGGCGATTACATGACGCGGCTCAAAGAAACGGCTGCGTACCTGCTGGAAGCCGAGGGGCAGATAGAGCCTGCCATTGAGCTGTTTTTTGAATCCGGCAATCCGCATGAGGTGGTCCGGTTAATCCTCAGCCGTGCCCCAATGCTGGTAAGGCAGGGGCGCAACCAGACCTTGGAAAAATGGCTGCGGCGCCTTCCGGAGGAAGTTTTTTACAAACATCCCTATGCCGTCTATTGGCTGGGCGTCTGCCGCCATCGCCTTGATCCCGGTGAGGGCGGAGCGCTTTTTGAGCAAGCATTCTCCCTTTTTGAGGTGCAGGAGGATGCCGAAGGGATATGTCTTTCCGTGTGCGGAATTCTGGATTCGATATCATTTGCTTTGGGCAGCTTTAAACCACTTGACCATTGGATGCCGAAATTAACCCGGCTTTCCCGGGAATATGAAGCCCTGCCGTCTGCTGAGGTCCGGGGAAAACTCTCGGCCGCGGCACTTTTTGCCCTGAGTTTCAGACATCCGGATCACCCGGAATTCAAAACCTGGGAAAAGCGGGGTCAGGCAATGCTCCAGGAAAATATTTCGGGAGAGATCAAGCTCCGTGTGATTGTGGCATGTGCCTGGCATCGGCTTTTTTCGGGCAATCTGGCCGAGGCCGGGCATTTTATTGAAATGTATAAGGAGATGGTCCAATCTCTGAATGCACCCCCTTATCTGCTTCTTGGTTTGAAGAACCTGCAGGCCTTTTACCATTTTTTAGACAACAACGCTGACGCCTGCGGCAAAATGGTTGCCGAAGCCCTGGAGGTGGCCGCAGCCACCGGAATTCATCTTATATCCCCGATTGTGGTGGGCCATGGCGTCGCCGGCGCCCTGAGCGCGGGAGATATTGACAGTGCCGACGAACAGCTCCGGGGGATGGCCCGATACGCCCATCTGTTTGATTGGATTTATATTTATTTCAAAATATTTAAGATGTGGAAGGCCTTTCTGGAACAGGACTTTGCAATGGCATTGCTCGAAGGCGAGTCTGCCAAAGCATATGTTGCAGAGTCTGGCATGCCAATGACGGATGCCGTATGGCATCAGGGAATGGCCATTGCGTGGCACGCATCCGGCAGCCCGAATGACGCTCGAGAATATCTTGAAAAGGCGCTGCTGATCTCCAATCGGGTCGAATTCCACCAGATTCAGTTTGGCTGTTATCTGACACAGGCTGAATTTGCCCTTGATGCCGGAGATGAAACCGCTGCCCGTCATTCGCTGCAAAAGGCAATGGCCATCGGCAACGCCAAACAATATGTGACGACCTGGTACTGGCGGCCGGATGCCATGATTCGGCTCTGTTTGAAGGCGCTTGAGGAGCATATTGAAGTCGATTATGTGCAGCACCTTATCCGATGTCGAAGGTTGATGCCTGACTTCCCGCCCCTTCAGATTGAGAAGTTCCCATGGCCGTTGAAAGTATTTACCCTGGGCAGATTCTCCCTTATCGTGGACGGAACGCCGATATCACTTGCCGGAAAAGCCCAAGAAAAGCCGCTGACGCTTCTAAAGGCGATTATTTTACTCGGTGGCCGTGAGATCAGCATAAACAGACTTTCTGATTTTCTCTGGCCGAATGCAGACGGGGATCTCGCCCGTGGAAATTTCAGAACCAACCTTCATCGGCTTCGCAAAATACTGGGCTACCATGAGGCCATTTGCTTGAATTCCGGAAGCATCACGCTTGACCCGGCATACCTCTGGGTGGATGCCTGGGCATTCGAACGTATACTTTCGGCCGCCGATGAAATCCGCCAATCGGCTGAAAACGAAAAAGCGCTGCAAAAGGCGGCTGATTTCACTCAAAAAGCCATTGACCTGTACAAGGGTCCCATTTTTCAATCTGATGAGGATATGGCCATTTCGCTGCGCCAACACCTTCACCACCGGTTTGTCAGGGCGGTTGAACAGTTGGGGCTTCACTGGCAGAGCAGAAAAGAATATGAAAAAGCGGTTGCCCTTTATGAAAAGGGATTGAAAACAGATGAACTGGTGGAGCCCTTTTACCGGGGGCTCATGGTCTGCAGGCACAGCCTCGGCGACAAACCCGGGGCCTGGAAAGCTTACAAGCAGTGCAAAAAAATTATGGTTAAAAACATAAATACCAGCCCCTCGGCAGAAACCGAGGCGTTAAAAAACTCCCTCCTGAATCAATAAATCCTTAGAAGCCGTTTCAAAACCTCAGATCGCATCCAAGAACAAGGCGCGGTCTGATGAGAAAGCGCAGCATACATGGAAGTATGTGAGCATTTCGAAGAAGACCGCAACACCGTTATTGCATGTTAGGTGGGGTTTTGAAACAGCTTCAACTTTTTTCCTGATCTGTAACGCCCGTGTAACGCTTCCTGATATATTCTATATTAGAAATGATCTGTAATTTGTGAAAAAGCCAAACCAACCGTAAGGATGGGCCTCCCACACGGTCGATCGGGCTTCTGTTTTCCCTCTCTTTCGGATAAAAGACAGCCTGGCCGCCATTTCGACAATGGGAGTCCGGCTTTTTTTTTCAAAAGAAGGGGGCAATGATGGCACATGGTTCTAAGAGATTGCTGAGGTTATTCGGAGTCACGGCGGTGATCTTGGGCGTTTTTTTCTTTACCCTGGCTGCACAGACAATCTACTGGGCTGCTGAACCCGAACAGGCGGCTCTGGCCCACGCGGATGATGACGACGATATGTTGCTTAGCATACCGCCCATGTTGGCTGCCGCTGCTGCCCGTTCGCAACTGGAGATTACGGCTCCGGCAGAGGGAGAGGTATTAACTGCCGGCAGCTGGTACTGGATTACCTGGGAAGGATCTTCACAGTCAGGTGTTGAAACCATCGATATAGAATTGTCCACAGATGACGGCGCAACCTGGCCAGAGAAGTATAAAGTAGCCAGGGCAACGCCAAACGATGGCGTCTACGTATGGGTGCCAGTGCCATTTCATGATCCTGATGAACTGAGTGATGCCTGCAAACTCCGGTTCCTAGATTCGGCAAACCCGGATACCGCCATGGCCGAAAGCGGTTCCTTTAGTCTGCAGGCAGCTGCTGAGCTCATGTATCTTGAGGAACTTGATGAAGACAATGATTATCTGGCGTTATATTCTGAAGATGGGCCAACTGATTCTGACAACGATGGCCTCTACGACAATGTTGAACTCTACCTGGGGAGCAATCCTCTGCATTGGGACTCTGATAAGGACGGTTACAATGATTATCGGGAGGTTTTCCCGGACGATGTTTTGGACCTGCCTGTACCGGATAAGGACAGTGACGGCAAGATAGCTGCCCTTGACAACGATGACGACGATGATGGGAAGAATGATGGCCGCAACTTAGATAGCGACGGGGATGACATACCCGACTACCTCGAGTTTTATGGTTTTGTTTATGAAGCAGGCCAAGAATACCTATTCTATCCATGGGATGAGGACATAACAGAAACGTATTATAAAACCAACCCCGACCAGTGGAGTACCGATCAGGATCAGTATTCTGACAAGTTGGAAGTAACCGGTACTAACATGGATGAGACCTGTGCAAGCCCCGGAGACGATCCCATGGTAGCGGCGTTTCCGAATTTCATTGTCAATTTGACCGATTATGACGTGGTGCTCAATTCGACCATTACTGAAACAGACGGTACGGTCCATACTGACGCTAGAGGTTGGGCCGTCACCCTCGAGAATTCAACCGCTACAACAGATGAGTGGCACTGGGATGTTGGCATGGAATTCAATGCCAGCCTTGATAACTTTGGGGGAGGGGTAAATGCCAGTTATGGGGAAAGCCATTCAACGACTCACACCCGATCAACGGCCATATCCACTTCTGGAGAGATGTCGAAAGCGGTTGAATGGTCCGAGGCGGTCAGCACCAATCCTTCTGAAGCAGCTAAGGTCAGGCTGGAACTTGCGGTTCAGAATGTAGGTACCTGTACGGCTCAAG
>JAGYOT010000174.1 GCA_018399455.1 Desulfobacterales bacterium | reverse complement strand
TACTGCAGCCGGGCATCAGAAATTCGGAACCGGATAGCCTGTTGTCCAAAAAGCCCCGGAGAACTGCATCAACCGGTCCGCAGGTGCAGGCGAAAATCTCAATGCCGGAGGATACGATGGCCGTTGCCATGGCGGATGAGACCGCTCCGCAAATCAGCGTATCTACGCTGAGTACCGACAGGCGCCGAGCCCGGCTCAATGCGTCCTCGTGGGGCATCTTGACTTCAACTTTGCCTGTCTGCCTGCCGTTTTCTATATCAAAAAGCAGCAAGCGGCTTGAGGCATCAAAAACAGGAGAAACGCGCCCTTGCCACTGTGGGATTGCAACTTTCATCATATCCGTGATTTAAGCAATGGTTATGCCAATCAGACAACATTAAATCAACCGGGCGGTTTTCTGTCTTTCCAGCTATGCTTTAGCTGAAAATTTCCTTATCAGATTCAAAAACGGCATCACCTTGAGAATTATATCGAAATAATCAAATTGCAAATTGCAATCTAATTTTCATAAATTTGTTGCAAATTGCATGCTTTTTTATCTGAGGCCAAAGATTTCTTCCTTGGTAGGCAATGAGTTACCATCCTATTACGCCGCAGCCAATGAAATGTCCCGGTTGCCGTAGGGATCATGTTAAGAATCATTGGTATTTTTCTTGCACTGTTTTTTCTCTCTATATTTTTATTTTTTTAATGGTCAATATTTAGCCTATGATTCAAAGAGACGAATTTCAGCAGCTAAGGGCAAGGACCCGTGCGGTTGACGCCAGGTTGTCCCGGCTGAGCGCACGAATTGCGCAAATGAAATTGAATGCCGCACCTGTCTGTGGCAAAGCCCGGGTTAATCCGGACAAATGCCAGGGCTGTGGCATATGCAAGGATATCTGCCCTTCCGGAGCCATTGTTGTCGATTCAATTGCCAAAATTGATGAAAGCCGCTGCCTTGGCTGCAGGCAATGCGTTGTTGCATGTCCGGTTGGAGCCATATACAATCCGGGAACGGGTTCAACCTCCGGCCCTTACTCAACGGGGTTAAACGCGTGAGGGGGCTTGGAAGCCATCAAAGAAAAAAAGGGGCGCCATATGGTTGATTCAACAAATGCTCAATCAAAAAAACAAGGTCTTACTGTGTTACGGCCTGAAGACCGGTTTCGGTTCGACTGTCACAAGGGGCTTGACTGTTTTACTCAGTGCTGCCGGGATATTACAATATTTCTTACCCCTTATGACATCCTCCGGATGAAAAATGCGCTGGATATTTCCTCCGAAAAGTTTCTTGCCGATTATACCCATACGCTTGTGGGCGAAAACGGGATTCCGGTGGTGGCTCTGAAAATGAGTGACGATGAAGCAAGGAGTTGTCCTTTTGTCGCCTCTGACGGGTGCCGGATTTATCCGGACCGCCCCTGGTCCTGCCGAATTTATCCGCTTCAGCCGGAGAGTACGAAAATAACCGAGAAGGCCGGCCGTTTGTATTTCTCTGTTATGGATGTGCCGTTTTGCAAGGGGTTTTTTGAGCAAAGAGAGAGTACTGTCCATCAGTGGTTGGAAGACCAGGAAGTTTTCGTTTATATGGAGATGGAACAGCATTTCAAAAAAATTACTCAGAACCCGTTTCTTGTTGACAAAATCATTGCAAATAAAAAAATTCAACAGATGATCCATATGGCCTGCTATGATCTGGACCGGTTCCGGAGGTTCGTGTTTGACAGCAGCTTCCTGGATCAGTTTGACATCGAATCCGCAGAGATTGAAAAGATTCAAACAGATGATACAGCACTTTTTCAATTTGCCATGAAATGGCTTGAGTACGGCCTGATCGGCCAGCAGGGGCTTAAGGTCAAGCCCGGCGTGATGGCTGCCCGAAAGGAGACGCTGGGCATCAGCTAATCGATGATGTTCTCCTTTAATGCCTCATTGGACCAAACGGGCAGGGGCATAAAGCTTTGGGTATCCGGATCAAACCGGCAGCGATAGGAGGCCCGTGTCTGCTGAGTATCCCATATATGCTGCCAGCCGTTGACAAAATAAGGACACTGATCATTGAAGCAGACATAAAAGAAGGCATTATGCCAGGAAGATGCGTCAGGCACACGCCATTTTTTCATTTTTTGTTTACAGTGGGGACATCTCGGCGTATCACTGTCAGTCATAATATAATCCTATAACATTTGGAGATCTAATGAATTCCACCCAAACCCGGATTGATAAGGATCACTATAAAGCCCGCCTGGAGGGCGGCGAGTTGATAATGGTGCCGTATTGTGCATGTGGCCGTATTTTGGATGAAGGCTATTTTTGTGAAAACTGCAGCCGGAAGTGCCGCTGCTATCAAATCGTCTGCGAGGATCAGGAGACGCTGGATCAGGTCCGTTCCTATATCCGGAAATCATCCCAATTCAGCGGATACACCGCCTATTTGGCAGAGCCGTCATAGCCCTCATATGTTTTCATAGAATTCCACGCATGCCTTGGTAAAGCCGGCTGCGTAAGCCTTAAAATCAAACCGGGGATTGTCCAGGTACTGGTTTAGGATTTCTGCCCGGAAAATATCCCATTGGGGCGGGATGTTTTTGGCCCGAAAAATGGCCGCAAGATCATCATACTCCGCCTCTTCATCGGCAAACCGGCACCCGGCTGCATAGCCGACGTCAAACCAGTTTTCCGCCGCCCCGGGGTTCTGATCCGGTTCTTCCGTTATGCTGCCTCGGATATCGGTTCTTTCAGCCATAGGCAATACATCACTCAATAATTTTTTCTTTTCTTTTATAGTATTTTTTCGGCCGGCTCAAGCCAAATGTCGCCACGAGGCGGCCGGGTCAAACGTTATTTCATCCAGATTGCGGAAGTCCTTGGGGTCCAGTTCATGGATGCCCTCATGGTCAAATTTAAGCAAGCGGAATGACGTGATTTCATCCTGTTCCTGAACAATCGTGTCGCACATGTCAACCAGGTCCGGAATAGCGGAGCGGTTGGTTTCCACCGTCGCTCGCACCCGATCAAAGTCGGGGTGATCCGGATCATGCTGATAGCCCGCCAGAATGGTCTCCGCCTTTGCGGCGGCTCCCGGCAGGGATACCGGGAAAACGGCTACATAGATTTCATTGACCAATTTGATTGATGGTTTATCGGGCATTAAGGATTTCATTGGTTGTTGCTCCTTTCTGCCGTCTTGTACTTCGGATCTGTATCGAAAAAGGGGGAAGACAGCCGCAGGAGGGGACGAGTCTCCTGCGGCTGTCCAGGAGGATGTCTGTATGGCATTTTACAGATCATCACATCAGAGTTGCTGGTTTATGCCGCGAACTACATCCCGACGACTTCCTTGATGTCCACCAGGCTGTACTTTGGCCGGGTAAACAGATTGAATTCGTCCTTTTCTTCGTCATAGACGGAATTGACAAAGACATTGCCCCATTTTTCCTCGTTGATGCCCGGCCAGTCGGTGCGGTAATAGTAGCCCGGCCAGCGGGTTTCCTCGCGGAAAAGTTTATGCCGCGTGTGGGCCTCAGCGATCTGCACCCGGTGCACGTTTTCCCAGCAGCGCATCAGTTCATGAAGGTTTCGCGCCCCGAGCTTGGGGAGGTCCTCTTTCAGGCGTTTCAACTCATCAAGCGCTATTTTAAGGCTCATCTCCGAGCAGTTATACTGAGCCCCCCATCCGGCCACATACTCATCCATGATTTTGTTCAAGCGGAACATCGCCATTTTGGGGGTGATATAATGGGGGTTGACCTCTTCGACCGGCATGGCATAGCGTTTTTTGTTTGCCCCCAGCGTGGTGTAGGCGCAATTGTCTTCATAGTGCTTGAGCGGGACGAGAACCGCCTCTTTGAGTTTGTCCACGTTGGCCTGATCCACCTCCGGCATATCCGTGTTTTCCACGCAGAATTTGATCGCGGCCTTGCCGGCGATCCGGCCTTCGGTAAATGAACCCGAGGAGAACTTATGGCTTGAGTTGCCTACGCCGTCGCCTGCGGTAAAGAGACCCTTGACGGTGGTCATGCGGTTGTAGCCCCAGAAATATTCGGATTTGGACTCACCTGTCTGGATATCCTCCGGCCCGCTTGTCCATGCACCCGAAGCACCGGAATGCGAGCCGATAAAGTAAGGCTCTGAGGGCATGATCTCGGAAGGACCTTCCTCAGGGAAAACATCTTTGGATGCCCACAGCACCGCCTGGCTTATGGTCATATCCAGAAAGTCTTCCCAGGCCTCGGCTTCCAGCTTTTTGAGTTCTTTCTTATAGGCCTTTTCATTGGGGGCTGACTCGGCCAGCTTGGCAATTGCTTTGTCCGTGTGCATCAGAATAGGTCCGTCCCCGGAATACATTTTCTGCATCATCAGGTGATTTCGGAGGCAGGTAGGGATTGGTTTGACCTTGCCGTAAGGCGGCCAGTTTTCAAGCTCGCCCCCTTCGGCGGTGCCTTCGCCCATGTAATTGATCCCTGAGGCGGAGGTGGCGGTGGCCTTAAACAGGAGGAACCATGCACCAACCGGACCGTAACCGTCTTTGAACCGGCCCGGAATAAAGACGACTTCCTGAGAGCTCATCTCAGCACCGGCGGTAGTCGTCAGATAGGAGCTGGAGCCCGCATTCCAGGGCGGATACCAGGCACGGCCGATGCCTTCCCCTGTCGAACGCGGACGGAAAACATGGACGGCCCCGCCTGCAGTAACCAGGCATGCCTTGCATTTGAACACGTACATCTTATTTTCCCGGACACTGAAACCGATCGCGCCGGCCACACGTTTCTTGTCGTTTTTGTCCAGCAGCAGTTTGACAATGAAAACCCGCTCATAAAGGTTGTCAATGCCGATTGCTGTTTTTCCGGCTTCAGCAACGATGGCCTTGTAGGATTCCCCGTTAATCATCAGCTGCCAGCGGCCTTCATGCACATAATTACCCTGTTCGTCCTTCCAGAGAGGAAGGCCGTACTTCTCGAACAGATGCACCGAGCCGTTTACATGCCGGGAGATATCCATGACCAGATCGTCACGGCACAATCCCATGAGGTCCTGACGGACATAGCTGAGATAATCCACCGGGGTGTTCTCTCCCTGGTACTGGTTAATGGCGGAGAGACCCATGGCCACTGCGCCGCTTCTTTCCATGGCCGCTTTATCAACT
>JAGYOT010000173.1 GCA_018399455.1 Desulfobacterales bacterium | reverse complement strand
CACCAGGTATAATGCCCAAAAAGCTCTAACCTCAGAATATCCGGATTGTTATAAGTAAGGCCGACATTATAGTTATAGATATCTTCAGCGCCCCGCTGATCTGCAGGGTCCAGGTTAACATAGGACAGTCCGGCCTTAACCGATGTGTTATAAAAAGGTAGGGTTTCAACCTCAATTTCAAATCCCTGGCGCCGACTGTCACCATTATTGAAAAATACTTGGGTCATATTTTGCGGATCTTCGCTGGCAGGTTCCCGACCAAAGACATCGTCGATCTCATGACGAAACACAGTTCCCCTGATCCATAGATACTTTAAAGCCGCTGATTCCACGCCTGCCTGGTATGACCAAACAGACTCCTCTTCCAGAGAGGAATTGGGTTCAAGAAACAGGGCCCCCCCATCTGTCCAGGAAAGCGGGGGGGGGGGAAATCCCCTGGCTACCGATCCTCTTAAAATCGTATTCACGTCCACTTTGTAAGTTACGCCGATGCTTGGGCTGATAAACGAATCCGTGGTGCTGATGTAATCATACCTGATTCCCGGCGTTATGGACCAACGGTCAAGCGTAATCGTGTCGTTTAAGTAAATTCCGGTTTTTTCCACATCCGGGCTTGTTTGCAGTTCCTCAGGCGCCCCCATTGCTTGGAGTACCCGGCCGGAGTCGATAGTCTGATCAAGATCGCCCCGGCTGAAATCCACACCAAAAACAGTGGTATGCATACCCTTTTGCCAGATAAGCTTCGCTTTGGCGCCGGTGACTTCTTCATCAAATTCGTTCTTCTGGAAGAGTTCCCCCTTTGCCCCTCTCAATCCCCTGCCCAGGGCTCTATTGGTAATGGTTGGTTCCTGCTCGAATCTGAATAGTCGAAAATTAAAACTCAATTCCCTCGTGAACGTGGCGTCTAATAAGGCTGTACACCAAAAGGCAGGCATTTCTCCTTCTGAGGATAGATCAATAGTTACATAATCTCCAAGTCCGGTTTCTGGCCTGCTGTAACCAAGGCTCAAACTCAAATCGACATTATTGGAGGCAGCATAGGAAAATTGGGAGTAAAAACTGCTTTTTTCAAAATCCCTTGAATCGTTTGGCCCATTTGATGCCTGTCGGCCGGCAAACAGGTAATACCCAAGCCTGTCCCTGCGACCCGAAACCTGGCCCCGGTAATCCTGTGCATCATGCTCACCATAGGATGCCCGTACGCTGCCATCCGGACCTTTTATATATCCAGGCCTTTTGGTAATAATGTGGATAACCCCGCCAAGAGAAGAACCCCAAGAAGATGAGGCCGGCCCCTTGACAATCTCAATCCGGTCGATAATGCCAACCGGGATAACATTTGTTTCTGCTGCACCTCCGTTCAATGTATTTAAGGCAATTCCATCAACCAGAACCAGCACATGACGATCTTCAGAACCCTGGCTTTGAAGGATGGATGTGGAGCCTAAAGTTCCAATACCCTGGTTAAAATTCACGAAAAGCCCCGGCACGCGATTTAATGCCTCAGCCACCGTATGGGCGTTCATATCCCGTATTTCTGCAGCGGTGATGGTTGTGACATTTTCCGAAACCTGGGAAATTGGTTGAGGACTTCGGGTCGCGGATTCAAAAATATTTTTTTACTCGAAAAACATGTGCAAAAACCGGGTCTCTTCTTCGGACTGGGCGTAACAAGTCCCGTATATAAGAGACAGGCTAAGGAGAACAAAAAAGAAATGCCGTATTAATTGTATGGGAAGGACGCTACTTTGCCCTTTTCGGTCCAGCATGAAAAAAAATTTGTTGATCATTGAAAGAGGACCCTGTTAACGCTGGTTAAAAAGATTAATACCTAACATTACTCATTAATAAGAATCAAGCGTTAAAAGTAAGTATTAAAATAGACGTTTAAATCCGTTATGCATTAACGGTATTTTGAGAATTTTGCCGAGTTATGAGTAAGTGCATTGTATCGTATTTCATTAGCAACTATCTTCTTTCACGGGTATGTCGTGCTGAAAAAGCCGAGGTTGACTATAATACTGCTGACGTTTTCAATCTTTTTGATCACCAGCCCAGCAGAAGCGGACCCTACGATTGTTGCCCTCCAAAGCGTCAAGGCCCCGCCATACAATGAAGCTTTCAATGGGTTCAAGGAAGCGTTGGACCCAAATGTCAACATCCAAAGAATAATTCTGTCTGATCTGCCAGCCCGGAATTCATTGTCCCTTGTTCGAGAAGCCGAACCGGTCCTGGTGCTTGCCATTGGGATTGATGCGCTGTCGCGCGCCAAAAACCTTCAAAATACACCAATAGTGCATGTTATGGCCAGAGCTGTACCCGGCGATTTTTCCAGCCAAGGCCAAATAACCGGGGTCAAAATGATTGTCAACCCGGACCGTCAAGTCAAGATGCTTAAGGAGTCCCTTCCCCGGATAACATCAATCGGGCTTTTGCACGATCCGGAACAAACCGGCGGTATGGTCTGGAATATCAAACAGGCTGCCGCTGAAAACGGCATTTCTGTGGTTGCAAAGGAAGTGTTTCGAGCCCAGAATGTGCCTCCTTCGGTTATGTTAATGAAAGAAAAAGTTGATTTGTTCTGGATGCTGCCTGATTTGACCCTTATCACACCGGAAACGGTCGAATTTTTGCTTATGTTTTCGGTCGAGTCCAAAATACCGATCCTGACCTTTTCAAAAAAATATGTGGAAAAGGGCGCATTGTTATCTATCGGGGTTGCCCCCTTTGAAATGGGAAGACAGGCGGGAGGAATGGCGGAAAAAATTCTATCAGGCGCGGATGCAGCCTCGATGCCTTGTCAAAACGCTAAAAAAGCTATTTTAGCGATCAACATGAAAATAGCCAAGAAGTTAGGCATTCATTTAAGTCAAGATGTTTTGGAGCGAGCCTTAATTATCAAATAGGTTTTCATCAAATGAAATTAAATCTCTTTGGTTTTTTTAAAAAAAGCTTCCGGTTCAAGGTTATTCTGATCGGAATTGTATTGATGCTGCTGACCTGTTTCGCGCTTACGGTGTTTTTTGTGCATAATCAGAATCGAACCTTAAACAAATCGCTGGCTGAGCAGGGCCGGCTGCTTGCTCAGGTTCTGGGCCACAGCGCAAAAATTGGCATATTTTCCGAAAACACAGATCTCCTGGCGCCTCCCGTTGATGGGATTGCCCAGCAGCAAAAAGTGAAATATGTAGTCATCTTCAACGGAGACGGCGAACGATTGTATACGGCGGGCAGTTCTTTAAAAGAACCAAACGCCCAATCCGAGCTGCCTGATTCTCAAATTCCGGATGAACTGCAGGACAAGTTGCGCGGGGCGGACGGCACAATTTTTTTCTCAGAACCGGATGTGCTGCAGGTTTGGTCAGCGGTTTTTGCCGCGCAACGCTATTCGAATTCAGAGTCCTTTTTTTTGAAGGAGAGGCTTCTCCGAAGACACAGCGGGCCATTGGTTTTATTCAAATCGGTATCAGCAAGGAGGTCTATAACAAACAGGTTCTTGATTTTTTGGTAACTGCAACTCTAATTACATTGTGGGCGGCGGTTGTCGGATCTTTACTTATGTTTTTGATTATCAGGAGGATCACTTCACCGTTGAACCGCCTGGCCGAGGGTATTAAGGCGCTCGGCGAAAGCGAAGTCCCGGAGCCGGTTCCAGTTGCGACAGAAGACGAAATCGGCCGGCTGGCTTCGGCTTTCAATGATATGACCGAGTCGCTTAAAAGAAAAAAGGCGGAAAATTATCATTTGGAAGTTCAGCTCAGGCAAGCACAGAAGTTGGAGGCACTGGGGACACTTGCCGGAGGGATTGCACATGATTTCAACAACGTTTTATCCCCTATTTTCGGCTACACTGAAATGGCCATTGATGAGGTCAATAAAGACGAAAGATTACACAGCAACTTGAAAGAGGTTCTGCATGCCGCAGGCAGAGCAAGGGATTTGGTTAAGCAGATACTTGCCTTTAGCCGGCAGCATGAAAAGGAAAGCATGCCGATGCATATACAGAGAGTTCTCAAAGAAGCATTAAAGCTTTTGAGGGCGTCTATCCCAACCACCATTTCGATTACGGAACACATCGATAAACAATGCGGTCCGATTCTCGCCGATCCCACCAATATCCATAGAATTATAATGAACCTGGCCACTAATGCCTATCATGCAATGAGAGACCAGGGCGGAGAGCTCACATTTATTTTGGAAGAGGAGACGCTGGAAGAAAATGATGAAAGGCTTTCATTGCACAAGCTAGATCCAGGGCGGTATGTCAAGTTAAGCGTCACAGATACGGGAGTAGGCATGGATGAGAACACACGTCAGCGAATATTTGATCCTTATTTTACCACAAAACCGTTTGGAGAGGGAACCGGGATGGGGCTGGCAACGGCTCATGGTATTGTAAAAAACTATCAGGGCGCCATAATGATTCAAAGCGAACCCGGAAAAGGTTCATGCTTTCAAGTTTACTTTCCGCGCATAAAGAGCGAAGCCTCTGCGGCACGGCCTGCTTCTACAGAATCAATCCCTCATGGTCACGAAAACATTCTGCTGGTAGATGATGAAGCTCCGATTGTTTTTATGTTAAAACAAACACTTGAAAACCTGGGATATCAGGTCACGGCCCGAACAAGCAGCCTGGAAGCATTGGAAGCGTTTGCCGCCAGCCCGAAAAAATTCGATCTCATCATTACCGACCAGACTATGCCAAAGATGACAGGGAATGAATTCGCGGCAGAAGCGATAAGATTAAGGAAGGATATACCGATAATTATTTGCACCGGCTATAGCGAGAAAGTTGATAAGAAAAAAGTTAAACACATTGGTATTCGAGCTTTTCTTATGAAGCCGGTGGTAAAGCAGACGATGGCTGAAACCATCAGAATGGTTTTGGATGAAGAAAATGAGGGAGAATCCTCTCATATAAATACAGGAGTTTCGGAGATGAGCGGCAAAAAAAGCCGCATATTGTCGGTTGGCGGGCCTTTACGCCGACACGGGCTGTAAGACCCCACCGGCATCCACCCGGTGGCTGAACGCTGATAGGACTTCAGCCTGGGTCTTACTGGGCGTCTCCAGTCGCCGGGTCGGTTTACGATCCTTGTTTCTGAGGGTCAATACATAGTGCAAATGCCGCATATCATCCA
>JAGYOT010000172.1 GCA_018399455.1 Desulfobacterales bacterium | reverse complement strand
ACGAGCTACCTAACTGCTCCACCCCGCATCAGCCATGTTGAATTGCAAACCATAGCCTTTGCTGTCGCTGATGTCAAGCATTAAATCAAATATTTCTATAAGCCCTTGGATATTCTTGGTTTCCCATCAATTCAAAAAATCATACCGACTTTTTCCGAGGGGTACAGCAATACATGCAAAGATCTAAAAACAATGGTAGACAGTCATTATTGAGGGGAATTTGGCATGACGCCGGGGCGCGTAAGGTCCCGGTAGCAGTATTTCGTCAACGTTGAAAAATGGGGTATGCGGGCTTAGATTTTAATTTGCTGTAAGAAATTATTGCCAACCCGCTACAGGAGGAGTTTTCCTTTATGAAAACATTGATGATCTGTTTTTCGCAAACCGGCAATACAAGAAAAATCGCGGAATGTATTGAAGAGGGCCTCCTTGATGCCGGTGCCCAATGTGAGCTGAAGACATTAAGCGAGGTGGATTCGGCATCCCTCACCGGCTATGATCTTATCGGGCTTGGCGCTCCGGTCTTCTGGTATAAAGAGCCTTTTAACGTAGAGGATTTTATCAAAGCCCTGCCCGAACAAAACGGCCGTCACTGGTTCGTGTTCTGCACGCACGCCAACGTGATCGGCAATTTTTTCCCTTCCGTCACTGAAAAGCTTAACAAAAAAGGCGCCAAGGTCATCGGCTTTCACCATAGTTATGCCGATCTCACCGTTCCGTTTTATCCCAAGCCGAGTTATACCTCAGGTCATCCGGATGAAATCGATTTTGAGGAGGCAAAAGCCTTTGGCCGCAATATTGTCATAACTCACGAGCAGGTGCTGCAAAACGGCGATGCGCTGATTCCTGAACCCGGCCCGGTCTCTTCCGGGGAATGGATCGAGGAGAGCAAAACAATGACAAGGGAGAAGGTCAGCCAGATGCTCCCGAAGTTTACGATAAACCTGGACACCTGTACCCAGTGCCGCCTGTGCGAAGATAACTGCCCGGTCGGAGGCATTGATATTGATGCCCGGCCCCCGCGTATACAGGACCCCTGCATTTATTGCTGGCGCTGCGTCACCATTTGTCCGACTCTTTCCGTTGAGGCGGACTGGGATCCCCTGGTGGCAATGGCGCCCGCCAATTACGCCCGCTATAAAAAGGAGCTGAACAAGGTTGCTGCCCGGGGGGAGTTCCGCTGGCTGATCGACCCGGAGAGCATTGATTTAAACGACCCCCTCTACAAGCAATGGCAGCGGGATTTAAAGGATGGCGGGAAAAAATAACCCCGCTCTCAACGGCTTCATAAAAAGGAGAAAAACCATGACAGAAAAAATCAAAAGCTTTTGAAATGGCACAAGCCAAGCCTGATGGCTCTGTCAAGGGTTTTTATTCCAAAAGGGCGGAGAGCTTTTCAAGCAGGCGGGTTTGCTGTTGTTTGGGGGTGTCTGCGTCTGTGTAGGCAACAAACAGCTGTTTGCTGCGGCTTGATTTTCCGGAAACCAGCTCCATGGATGAGGGAGGCACGCCCAGCTGCTTGGCCAGGAACCTGATGCAGGCCCGGTTGGCCTTGTTGTCTGTGGGCGGGGCGGTGATGCGGATTTTCAGGGCGTTATTGTGTATCCCGGCGATCTGGTTTCTGGATGATTTGGGCTGAACATAAACATGAATCAGCAGTCCGTTTGTTTTTTTCTCAACAGGCAGCATCGGGGGTTTGCGTCGGTTATCGGGCTGTTGCTGTCTGAATCAGCTGCTTCAGCCCGTTATAGGTTTCCGTCCAGGCAATGGCGGGGTATTCTTCGGCCACATTGGCCGGCGGCCGGAACAGGAAAGCGGCATCGGCCTGCTCCAGCATGGTGATGTCGTTGTAGGAGTCGCCAAAGGCCACCACGGTGAAGTTGAGGCTTTGAAGTGCCTGGGTGGTTTTTCGTTTGCCGTCTGTCTGCCGCAGCATGTATCCGTTTACCGTGCCGTCCGGAGCGACTTCCAGGGAATTGCAGAACAGTGTGGGCCAGTCAAGTTTTTCCATCAGGGGGGCGGCAAACTCGATGAACGTGTCTGAGACAATAATGATTTGATAGTTCTCCCGTATCCATTTCAGAAATTCACGGGCGCCGTCCAGGGGCTCCATTTTTTTGATCACTGCCTGGATGTCCGGCAGTTTCAGGTTGTGTTCAGCCATAATGGCAAGGCGTTTTTTCATGAGCACGTCATAGTCGGAAATATCCCTCGTGGTAAGCTTCAGTTCATCAATACCCGTTGCTTTGGCTACATTTATCCATATTTCAGGGACAAAGACCCCCTCAAGATCTGAGCAGAGAATGTACATAGCACCTCACAGTTTTAAACCCCCGGTTTGAGCCGATGCGGGGATTAATCCAGGCTTTCTTCGATCCGGATCAGAATCGGTTCGTTTATTATCACATCCAGGGCGGAGATTTGGGAAAGGGCGGATTTGACATCAGCTTCCAGGGCCTTATGAGTCAGCATGAAAATGGGCACCCCGCCGTTTAGTTCACGTTCGATCTGGTGGACACTTTTGATGCTGATGCCGTGTTCGCCCAGGATACCCGCGATTTTGGACAGCACACCGGGGCGATCCACGGCGGAGAACCGGAAATAGTAATGGGTGGATATCTCATCAATCGGTCGGACCGGGATTTTGCGGATGTTGTTCATCTGATAGGAAAGCAGGGGAACATGGATGCCGCCGCCCGCCAGAAGGATACGGGCAATATCCACGATATCGCTTAATACGGCGCTTGCGGTTGGCATCATACCAGCCCCGTGACCATAGAGCATCATATCGCCCACGGCATCGCCTCTGATACTCACGGCATTAAGCGTGCCATCCACCTTGGAGAGGGGACCGGTATCCGGTATCATGGTGGGATGCACCCGAACCTCGGCGGCATCTGCATCTCTGTCGTATTTGGTGATAGCCAGGAGCTTTATCTTATATCCGCACTGGGCGGCAAACTCGATGTCCATGGGGGTGATCCCGGAAATCCCCTCCATATAGATATCGCCAAAATTAAGCTCCATGCCGTAGGCCAGGGCCGAGAGAATGGCCGCCTTGTGGGTGGTATCAATCCCGTCCACGTCAAGCCCCGGATTGGCTTCGGCATAGCCCTTCTCCTGGGCCTCGGCCAGGGCATCGGCAAAGGGTACGCCTTCCTCGGTAATTTTTGAGAGGATATAGTTGCAGGTACCGTTTAAAATGCCGCAGATGGAATGGATGTGATTGCCGGCCAGACTTTCGCGAAGCGTTTTTACTATCGGCATGCAGCCGCCCACGCTGGGCTCGAATGCAATATTGACATTGGCCGCCGACGCTTTCCGGAAAAGCTCCATCCCTTTTTCCGCCAAAAGGGCCTTGTTGGCGGTCACCACATGCTTGCCCTGATCAATGGCCTTATGGATAAGATCAAGGGCTGTCTCCTTGCCCCCGATCAACTCGAGCACAATGTCGACCTCAGGGTCGGCGATTACCTCGAGCGGGTCGGTGGTGAGTACGCCGTCGGCAAATTTCACGCCCCGGTCTTTTTCAATCTCCAGGTCCGCCGCGCACCTGATGGTCAGAGCAGCGCCCAGCCGTTTGGCGATTAAATCCGAATTTTCAGTGAGCAGCCGGGCGATGCCGGTTCCGACCGTTCCCAATCCCAGAATGCCGATGCCGATGTCTTGTTTCATACCTAAAGAATCTTCTTGATGCCGCGGACTGCCTGGTTGATCCGCATATTGTTTTCGATAAGGGAGAACCGAACAAACTCATCCCCGTATTCGCCGAACCCGACCCCCGGAGATACCGCAACCTTGGCCTCCCGGATCAGAAGCTTGGAAAACTCAAGGGAGCCCATGGCCCGGTATTGTTCCGGAATTTGTCCCCAGACGAACATGGTGGCCCTGGGCATGGGGATATGCCAGCCGACCCGCTCCAGGCCCCGGATCAGGGCATCCCGCCGGGAGCGGTAAGTCTCCACAATCTCTGTCACACAATCCTGCGGCCCGTTCAGGGCAATGATGGCCGCAATCTGGACGGGTTGAAAAATGCCGTAATCAAGATAGCTTTTGATCCGCCGGAGCGCATGCACGATCTCCGGGTTTCCCACACAGAATCCGACCCGCCATCCCGGCATATTGTAGCTTTTGGAGAGGGAATAAAACTCCACGCCGACATCCTTGGCGCCATCGGCCTGCAGAAAGCTGGGCGGCTTGTAGCCGTCAAAAACCAGGTCCGCATAGGCCAGGTCGTGAATCACCAGGATGTCATGCGCTTTGGCAAAATCGACAATCTTTTGGAAAAAACCAAGCTCCACCGTCTCGGTGGTCGGATTATGCGGATAACTGATGATCAGAACCTTTGGCTTGGGCCAGGTCTGCTTGGTAGCGCTGATCAGGTTTTCAAAAAAATCCTCGCCGGGACCCACGGGAATCCCGCGCACATCGGCGCCCGAAATAATTGCGGAATAGGGATGGATCGGATAAGTCGGATTGGGGGCAAACACCACGTCGCCGGGACCCACCGTGACCAGCATCAAGTGCGAGATCCCCTCCTTGACCCCGATGGTGGCAATGGCTTCGTTTTCCGGGTCAATGTCCACGTCAAACCGGCGTTTGTACCAGTCCGTGATGGCCATGCGCAGCTTTCGGATTCCCATTGACGCTGAATAACGATGGTTCTGCGGCTTCTGTGCCGCTTCAATCAGTTTATCCACGATATGCTGAGGCGTTCCCTGGTCGGGGTTGCCCATGCCCAGATCAATTATATCTTCACCGGCGTGGCGGGCCTCCATTTTAGCTTTATTGACGGCAGCAAATACATAGGGCGGCAATCGATCCAACCTTGCAAATTTTTTCATAAGCGCCTCTTAATTCATACTCAACGCAAAAACAGACGTTCTTTTGATTGCTTTAGTTTTCATATAGATTATAATTATTAAAGAAGGCCTGCAGCTTGAATTCCTGATGTGCCTGGTTTAGACAATGTTGTGAATAATTACACCAACAACCGGGGGATGTCAAAAAATTTGTTTTGACATGAAAGCTGCGTTGCGGTATCAATCCTATTTTTTCAGACATATTATATTGATACTTAACGGGGTTCAATGAACGATTCAGATAAATCCTTAACATACGCAGACGCGGGTGTCCTCTCTGTCCAC
>JAGYOT010000171.1 GCA_018399455.1 Desulfobacterales bacterium | reverse complement strand
GAAAACACCCGGTTTTCCGTTCGGCTTGAAGCCATTTCGCCCACCCGGGATCAGCCCGCCTGTCTGAGCGTTGACAATACCGCTATCTCAGAAACCGGCATGGAACGGGCGCGGTTCATGATTGCTCCGAATCCGGGAGAGGCCCTGCGACCGCTTTCAGACATTGCTTCGGGCGGGGAACTCTCCCGGGTCATACTTGCCTTAAAAGCCATTATGACAGACAGCGACACCGCCGGAACACTTATTTTTGACGAGGTGGACGCCGGCATCGGCGGCGAAGTGGCTGAAACGGTGGGGAAAAAACTCGCCGCCCTCTCGCGGCTGCATCAGGTTATCTGTATTACCCATCTCGCCCAGATTGCCAAGTTCGGTTGCCATCATTTCAAAATCACCAAAGAAGTCAGAGAGGCACGCACCCGGACCCTCATTCAGGAGCTTGCCGAAGAGGCGCGCGTTGAGGAAACGGCGCGGATGATCAGCGGCGCGGATATTACCCGTACCACCCTCCAGCACGCGCGAGAGCTGCTTGCTGCCGGCAAGAACCGGCCGGATATGAATTGATCGCGCGGCCACAATTTTTTTACCGGTTTTGATTTTGACCGCTTTTTCCGACCTCCGGGATCCTGATGCCCGCCGGTCCTGGCAAGACCTGAACCCGACGCCTAACCGGACACCGCCCTCAGTCTTGCGTCTTCTGACAATCAGGGCACCCGAATCAGGGCATAAATTCTTGACGAAAGAATTCTTGCAGGATATAATTTTTTGTTTTTAAGGAAAAAAAGGTACAGATGAATCACGCCTCGGGGACTAATAAAATGACTGAGTTCGCCACCCTAACAATAGACGGTCAAACCCTGGAGCTGCCTGTGATCACCGGCACAGAAGGGGAAAAAGCCATTGACATACGTGCGATCCGGCAAAAAACCGGCTATATTACTTACGATCCCGGATACGGCAATACCGGCAGCTGCAAAAGCAAAATCACATTTATGAACGGTGAAAAGGGAATTCTTCGCTATCGGGGCATTCCCATTGAAGAACTGGCGGAATATTCAACCTTTGTGGAAACTTCCTATCTGCTGCTGCACGGCCGGCTTCCCACCCGCAAAGAACTGACCCGGACCAGTGTTATGTTAAACGATTTTTCCCTGGTGCACGAGGACATGCAGAATTTCTACCAGAACTTTCCCCGGGGCTCTCATCCCATGGGCATTTTGTCAGCCATGGTAAACGCCCTCCGAAGCTTTTACCCGGAACTGGTGGATACGGACGAACAGACGGAAATGGCATTTCTGCGCCTCCTCTCCAAGGTCCGGACCATGGCCGCCATGTCCTACAAAATATCGCGCGGCCACAAAGTGATCTATCCCCGACCGGATTATACTTACTGTGCCAATTTTCTTCATATGATGTTTGACACCCCGGTCAAGCCCTATGTCATTGACCAGGATCTGGTGCATGCCCTTAATGTGTTCTGGATTCTTCATGCGGATCACGAACAGAACTGTTCCACTTCGGCCGTAAAAACGGTGGGCAGTGCAAGAGCCAACATTTATGCATCGCTTTCCGCCGGCATTGCCGCTCTTTGGGGGCCGCTGCATGGCGGAGCCAATCAGGCTGTCGTGGAAATGCTCTCCAAGATCGACAAGGAAGGCCGGTCAATCGAAAACGTCGTCGCCCGGGCCAAGGACAAGACCGATCCTTTCCGGCTCATGGGATTCGGCCACCGCGTCTACAAGACCTATGACCCCCGGGCCAAGATCATGAAAAGAATCTGCCACCGGGTACTGCCCAAGCTAAACGTCAATGACCCGCTGCTCGATATTGCCAAAAGGCTTGAGGAAGCCGCTTTGAACGATACCTACTTTATTGATCATAACCTCTATCCCAACGTGGATTTCTACAGCGGTATCCTCCTGCGCGCAATGGGAATTCCAACCAGCATGTTTACGGTGATGTTTGCCATAGGCCGCCTCCCCGGGTGGATTGCCCAGTGGAAAGAAAACCTTGATGATCCTGAACAGAAGATCAGCCGGCCGCGACAGATATACACGGGTCCCAACCAGACGGCTTATATCCCGATTGACGAACGGTAAGAATCTTCTTCTGAACCAATGACATCAGAGGCTGCATACATCAGTGTTGCTGTGCCCCTGCCGGTATATGACGTCTATACCTATGGCGTGCCGGGACCCTTAAGGCCCCTGGTAGCCCCGGGAAAACGGGTTCTCGCAGAATTCGGCAAAAGAAAAGTCAGTGCCTATGTCCTGGGGCCGGCAGAGCCTTCCGAGACTTCCAACCTTAAACTAATTGAGGATATCCTTGACCCCCAGCCCCTCTTCCCGGGGGAAATGATTCCGTTTTTTAAATGGATTGCCGATTACTATTACCACCCTCTGGGAGAGGTTATTTCCGAAGCGCTTCCCGGCGGACTCAATATCAACGAGTTTATCACGTATTCCGTGACCGACACAGGCCGCCGGGAAACTACGGGAAAAAGGGCAGCAGATAACATAAAAAAAATCATGGCCGCAATGGATAAGTCCTCCATGCGCCACAAAGAAATTGAGCGAAAGATAGGCCGGCCTGTCCGCCAAGCCACACTTTACGGGCTGGAAACAAAGGGGTGGATCGTCCGGCAACGCGAAATCCGGGGAGGGCGCACCCGGCCCAAGACCGAACGTCATGCGGCCCTGAGAAAGGATGCGCCACCGGGGGATATGCTGTCTCAGCCCAAACAGGCCATCCTTGAACATCTTGAATTAAAAGGCGAAATCCCCACCCGAACCCTTACTCCGCTGGTCAAAAACAGCGCCCGCCATTTAAAAAATCTTTGGGATAAAGGCTTTGTGCACCTGTTTGAAAAACCGGTCTACCGAGACCCGTTCGGCGATCCGGTCAGCCCGGACACCCCGCCTGTTCTTACCATTGAGCAGCAGCAGGTGCTCTCTGAAATCTCCCGCTCCATGGGCCTGGGGTTCTGCGCCTATCTCCTCGCCGGCGTGACAGGCAGCGGAAAGACCGAGGTTTATATGCAGGCGGCCGCGACCGCCATGAAGCTTGGACAACGCGTACTCATCCTGGTTCCTGAAATCGCGCTTATTTCCCAGATAGAAAGACGGTTCCGGGCCCGGTTCGGAGACTGCGTCGCGGTTTTACACAGCGGTCTTTCGGCAGGCGAGCGTTATGATCAGTGGATGCGCATAGTAAACAAAGAAAGTTCTGTCGCCATAGGTGCCCGCTCCGCCATATTCGCTCCGCTGACAGATCTTGGTCTTATTGTTGTGGATGAAGAGCACGACAGCTCTTACAAGCAGGAATCCCGTTGCCGCTATAATGCACGGGATCTTGCTGTTGTCCGGGCCAAACAATGCGGCGGAGTTGTACTTCTGGGCTCGGCTACACCCTCAGTCCAATCCATATATAACGTGGCCAGCGGAAAATTCCGCGAGTTGAACCTCAAAAACCGGATCTATCGACAGCCCCCCCCGGACATCCAGTTGATAGACCTGCGCCGGCACCAGGGCACCCGAGGCATCCGACGAATCATCACGCCCCCCTTGATCGAAGCGATCACCGAAACACTGAGACGCGGCGAACAGGTGCTGCTTTTTTTAAACCGCCGCGGATTCGCCTCTTATCCGGTCTGCGCATCATGCGGTGAAACACTGAAATGCAAACACTGTGACATCACGCTCACGCTCCACAAATCCATCAATGGGTACAAGTGCCACCTCTGCGGCTATTCCCGCCCGGCAGTGGCCAAGTGCGAAACCTGCGGGGCCTCAAGCATCAAACAACTGGGACTGGGCACCGAAAAAATTGAAGAAATCGTAAAAGCCATGTTTCCCGACGCCCGGGTGGCCCGGATGGATCGGGACACCACCCGGCACAAAGGATCGCTGGTCAAAATCCTGAAAGATCTACAGGACGGCAACATCGATATTTTGGTGGGGACCCAGATGGTGGCCAAAGGCCATGATTTTCCGAATATTACGCTGGTCGGCGTCGTCTGCGCGGACCTGTCCCTTAACTTTCCGGATTTTCGGGCCGGCGAGATCACGTTTCAAATTCTGGCCCAGGTGGCGGGCCGTGCCGGACGCGGCAAACAGCCCGGCAGGGTGCTTCTCCAGACATACAACCCCGAACATTTCAGCATTACGGCCGCCCGGCACCAGGACTTCATGGCCTTCTACAACCAGGAAATCCGGTTTCGGGAGACCTTTCGCTATCCCCCCCATGCCCGGATGATCCAGCTCCGGATATCCGGCAAAAATCTTGAAAAAACCCGATCGCAGGCAGAGATTATAGGAGAGCTGTGCCGGAGTTTAAGGGCGACAAACCCTGAATGGCAATCCGCTGTGGAGGTCCTCGGCCCGATCGAGGCCCCGCTTTCGCGAATCGCCAACCGCTTTCGCTGGCAGATTCTGTTTAAATCCGGCCGCGCCCTTGCCCTTCGGCATTTTGCCAGGGCACTGATCCATGAGCACACTGCGGCTTTGAACCACAAGGATGTGCGGGTCGCCTTTGACGTGGACCCCATGTTCATGATGTGAGACGCATGTTTTACTCCGGTGGAAACATGTGACAAATCGATGTGGTAAAAAATTCCTCGCTCTGTTGTTCCAGAGGCTCCCAGCCGGCATCAGTCAAAAACGCCTCCGCGTTTTCCGCCGACGGCGCATGGACGAAAAAAAAAGCCTTGTCCCCTTTCTTAAACCGCAGGTTGCCGCCCGCCGGAAAAAGCGTCGATCCGCGAAAAACCCCGACCAGAAGAAAGGATTGGTGCGGATATTGACTCATATCCGTTTCCGCCTCTGCACTGCCGGTATATTGCCATTTCTGGAGCAGAACCTGGCGCTGCTGCAATCGATGGGTCCATAGATCGACATTCACCGGCACGCCAAACAACACCTCGGCCGCATGCCGGCCCAGCATTTCTTCTGTAAGCGAAGTGCTGCCCGCCTGAAGGGCTGAATACAAATAAATCTCCCTGACTTCCGCCTTGACCCGCTCCAGAAAAAGATAGTTCACCTCTTCGTTGCCGGTGATCGCCAGCGCACCTTTGCGGATATCGATTTCAGCCCTGCTGAGATACCGGGCCTGAAGGGCATTTCCGCAAATAACACGGGTACAGTCCGCCTCTGCCGCCCGGCAGTG
>JAGYOT010000170.1 GCA_018399455.1 Desulfobacterales bacterium | reverse complement strand
TTGATGTTGTTTCTTAAATCCGCTTGGTCAAGACGAGCGAACTGAGCATATTTCGGGCTGTCATAGCGCTGCAGATCATAGTTCATCATAAGCTCCAGTCTCTCCGAGGGCGTCACTGCCAGGGACAGCCGGCCGTCTTTATTTTCATAGCGGCCGCCGTCATCCGAGCCGTCAAACCGATTTTCAAAATATCCGTCCGACTCGCCGTAACGAAAAGCCGTCTTGAAAGACAGCCAATCGCCGGCAACAGGGCCGCCAACCGCGCCTTTGGCCTCATAGGCGGCAAATTCGCCGGTGCTCAGGCTGACGCTTGCTTCCCTAACTTCGGAGGGTTTCCTGGTGACCACGTTGATGATGCCCGCTTCCGAATTTCTTCCGTAAAGGGTGCCCTGGGGACCTCGCAGCACTTCAATACGCTCGACATCCAGGAGACTGATATCCAGCCCGGAATAATAGACGTCATCCACATAAAGTCCCAATGCCGGAATTCCGGTCATCCCCCCGGTAATGCCGCGAATAGAGGCAAACGTGGACATCAGGCCGTTGCCTGTCCGGGTGACATGGAGATTCGGCGTCATGGAAACAATATCCGGTGTCCGCTGCAAATAAAAATCTTCGGTCTGCGTCCCGGAAATGACTGATACGCTTTTGGGAACTTCCTGAACGTTTTCTTCCCGTTTCTCAGCTGTAACCACAACGGCCTCCATCGTCGCGGACCGTGCCTTGTCATCCCCGGAGGCCGGGCCTTCGCTGGCCTCGGACAGACAGGTCAGGCTTAGAAAAAGCAGTGACAGACCCAATTTCGTACATTTTTCTTTGAATCCCATGTATTCCTCCTCCCGGGTAAAACGTTCCTGGTAAAAAAATGCTGCCACCATGTTTGTGCCGCCGGCAAAATTATCACGAGAGGAACAATTCGCTCTACTCCGAGAGGGATTGAAAATGCCCTAAACGGGATTTTTTCCGAACAGGGCGCTGTCGGTATAGAAGGGGTCAAATCTTTAATCTTGACAATTTGTAGGGTATATCATCAAGCTGCCTTTTTCGGGCGAGGCTCACTGCGCTGTAGTCAATTTCACCGACGAGCCTTCCCACCTAAGCCTGGGTGATATCGCAAAACCGGTATAAGAGCTCCACGTGAAGTGAGAGGACAATAAGCGGCGGGATACCGGATGCGAAGTTGTCTGACCATCTCTCTGTATGAACAGTGCATCCATATTTGTCAAAAATAAAGATTTGACCCCTTTATGGCGAAAAAAATCCCTGCTGGAGCATTGTTAATCCCTGCCGGGGTAGAATCACCCCCGTCAATCCTGTTAGCTTGATGAAAAACCACGAAAAAACAAGCCGCCATGGCATGCGCGTCTGTTTTTTTTTGGTACAGGCGCCTGATCCGCCAGTGCGGATTGTATGGGGCAAATAGAAAAGGAACCATGGGAACGCATTATATCGGTCTTTCATCAATAGGCGGTCTTTTTGGTCCGCCGTTAGCCGAAAGGCCTGATACCGGTTAGCGTTCGATGAGCTTCAGGTAGGGAAAGGAAGATAATGTCTGTTACGAATCGAAAAAAACGCAAAACCGGCATTGCGCGATTAATTGAAATCGCGGGAACCAAAAAATGGTGGTTGATCGGATCGATGATCCTGGCGGTTGCAGCAGCCATTGCCCAGTTCATGCCTTATATCGCCGTGTACATGATTCTCGGGGAACTGGCCGCCCATGCCGCCGATGTGCAGTATCTGGATAAGGATCTGGTCTGGCGGTGGGGATTTTTCAGCCTGGGGGCGATTGTGGCTTATGGCATCCTGACCTATGCGTCCCTGATGCTCTCCCATATCGCCGCTTTCAACATCCTTTATGAAATGCGTGTCGCTATTTCGCGCAAGCTCGCCCGCCTGCCCCTGGGGTTTTTCACCAAACGGGCCTCGGGGGAAATCAAAAAAATTATGTCCGAGGATGTGGAGCGGATCGAACTCTTTGTGGCCCACCACATCCCGGACATGACCGCGGCAATGGTCTTTCCCCTGCTGATGCTGGGCTACCTGTTTTATGCCGACTGGCGCTTGGCCCTGGTGGTTCTGCTCATATTTGTTCTGGCCATTGCTCTGCAAGCATCCATGATGCTGCGGCCCGGGCAGAAAAAGCAGTATGCCGACTATCACGCCGCATTGGGCCGCATGAATGCCAGCATCGTGGAGTACGTGCGCGGCATCCAGGTGGTCAAGGTGTTCAGCCGGTCCATGGACAATTTCCAGCGCCTGAAAGGCGACATCGAGGGCTTCAGGGATTTTTGCCTGGTGGTCACCCGAAAATTCGCCCTGACTTACACCGGCTTTCTCACACTGCTGTCCTCAACGATTCTGTTTCTCGTACCCGCGTCGGTTGTTCTGCTTCTTAAAGCACCGTCTTATGCCGGTTACCTTCCCACCGTATTCCTGTTTCTCATCCTGGGCGGCGGCATGTTTTTCCCCCTTTTAAAGCTCCTTTACATGAGCGGCTATCTCAACCAGAACACCCTTGGGGTTGGCCTCATCGACGATATCCTAAAACAAGCGGAGATCGCTGAACCGGCCCGCGGCGTCCTGCGGCTCAATGATGCATCTGTGGCTTTTTGCGATGTCACATTTTCCTATGATGCTGAAAATCCGGTACTTAAAAACGTATCCTTTGTGGCCGAACCGGGTACCATCACCGCCCTGGTGGGTCCGTCAGGGGCGGGAAAAAGCACCATCGGCATGCTTACCGCCCGTTTCTGGGATGTATGCGCAGGCGAGATCCGCATCGGCGGCATCCCGATCGGAGACATCCGCACCCGGAATTTGATGGATCACGTGGCCCTTGTTTTCCAGGACAATGTGATGTTCTTCGATACCATTGAGGAAAACATTCGCATGGGCAACAAAACCGCATCCTTTGAGGCGGTGGCGGCCGCGGCAAAGGCGGCCCGGTGCCACGGCTTCATCCAGTTGCTGTCAAAAGGGTATCAGACCCTGGTGGGCGAGGGCGGCACCTATCTTTCCGGCGGTGAGCAGCAGCGTATTGCCCTGGCCCGGGCCATTTTGAAGGATGCGCCCATCGTGGTGCTGGATGAGGCTACCGCCTACGCGGACCCGGAAAACGAAGGCAAAATCCTGGCCGCCTTTGGGCGGCTGATACAGGGAAAGACCGTGTTGGTGATCGCGCACCGGCTGAGCACCATTACCAACGCGGATCAAATTTTGGTCGTGGATAACGGCATCATCGCCGAGCAGGGCCGGCATGCGGAGCTTTTGGCCAAAAACGGGCTATACAGCCGCATGTGGCATACGTACAGCCAGTCACGGGAGTGGGTGCTGACCCCGCGCAAGGATTCAGATAGATCGGGGACAACAGATGAAAGAGCCGCTAACGAGCCGGCGGATCTTTATCCATGCGATTTCAGGAGGCATTGACATGAACTACAAATCCATGATGAACGCCGCCACCATGGGCCGGCCCGAACGGTTGCGGCCGCTCATCGGCTGGACCGTTGCCGAGTATTTTTTACGCGGTGCACCGTATGGGGTACTGCTTCTTGTGGTTTGGGAACTTTTCAAGCCCCTGCAGTCCCCGGGCAGCACCCTGGATGTGCAGCGTATCCTTTGCTGGTGCGGCTTACTGCTCATTTCGCTGATTCTGCTTTTTGCGATCAGCCGCAAGTCGTATTTTGCTGCCTACAAGGGCGGCTACGAGCTCTGCGCCGACGGCCGGCTGGAAATTGCCGAACACTTGAGAAAGCTTCCCATGGGATTCTACAACACCCGGGATCCGGGCGATATCGGCGCCTATATCGTATCCGATTATGCCAACATCGAACAGCTCCTGTCCCGTCTGCTGCCCCAGATGTGCGGGGCTCTGGCCGCGCCGCTGGTCCTACTGGCCTGCCTGGCCGTTATGAGCTGGAAGCTGGCCATGGCCGCGGCCCTGGTAATCCCCCTGGCCTGGCCGGCGGCCATGATTTCCTTTTGGCTTATCAAGCACTTCGGCCTCCGGCACCAGAAATACAAGGTGGAATCGGCCTCGCGCATGATCGAATATATTCAGGGCATCCGAACGATCAAGGCCTTCAACCTGGTTGGGACAAAGTTTGACCGCCTGGACAAGGCCTTTCGCCGGCTAAAAACGCAAAGCATCAAAATAGAAGCAGGTTCCGGGCCGACCATCCTGCTGGCTTCCTTTGTGTTGAACGGCGGCTTCACGCTTATCATCCTTTTCGGATTTACTTTGATTGTGGCGGGGGAAATCGCCCTTCCCGTCTACATCATGTTTCTCATCCTGGGCTCGCGCATCTATGAGCCGCTTTTGCATGCCCTGATTTTCATGGCGGAAATCAACTACTACAAACTCAGCGTGGATCGTATCGAGACTTTGCGCAGGACCGTTACATTGCCCGAAGGCAGCGCGCTTGAGAAGATCGGGCGCTACGATATCGAATTTAAAAACGTCTCCTTCGGCTACCACGATGCCAGGGTATTGGAGAAAATCAACCTGCATATCCCGGAAAACGCCCTGACTGCTCTGGTGGGGCCGTCCGGCTCGGGAAAGAGCACGCTCACGCGTTTGATCGCACGTTTCTGGGACGTGGGTTCAGGTGAGATCCATATCGGCGGTAAAAATATCAGGGCGTATACCACCGATCACCTGCTGGCAAACATTTCCATGGTGTTCCAGGATGTCTATCTGTTCAACGACACCATATACAACAACATCCGCATCGGCCGGCCAGGGGCGGGCCGGGAAGAGATTATTGCCGCAAGTCAGTTGGCCCGCTGCCATGATTTCATTACCGTCCTGCCCGAAGGCTATGAAACCCTGGTAGGCGAGGGCGGCAGCACCCTGTCTGGCGGAGAAAAGCAGCGCCTGTCCATTGCCCGCGCCCTGCTGAAAGACGCCCCTATTGTCCTGCTGGACGAAGCCACCGCCGCCCTTGATCCGGAAAACGAATTGCATATCCAGAGGGCCATCGACGAACTGGTGAAAAACAAGACCGTGGTGGTGATCGCCCACCGTCTCAACACCATCAGGCGGGCCGACAAGATCGTGGTCATCGACCGCAAAACCGTGGCGGAAGAGGGCACCCACGAGTCGCTGATGGCACGCAAAGGTTTGTACAAAGCCCTCTGGGACGAACAGCAGCGGGTCAGGGGATGGAAATTCTGATAACCCCCATATCCT
>JAGYOT010000017.1 GCA_018399455.1 Desulfobacterales bacterium | reverse complement strand
TTGAACGAAACATTGATATGAATAAAAAGTTAAAAATTATTTATTTATCGACAAAATATCAATACATAATTACTGATATTTATGCGCAAACGTCTTTGACCGCCACCCCTTATCTATATCTATAGGATGAATGATATGATTCATTTTTTTAAAAAGTTGTATTTTCGTTATTTATGGTGGTTTTGGCAGATAATCATGATTCTGCTCTCAATATTTTTTTTAATCCTGGGCGTTCAGGTTTTGATTTCCGCTTATAAAATCAATGATCCCTTTGACTTTGTCCTTTCCTTTTTTGCATCCAACCTAATGATTCTAATCAGTTTTGTTTTGCTGATAGGTTTTGCTTACCGCATTGTCGGCGTCTATCGTCTGATCGCCAAAAAGAGGCAGGAGTCAAAGGATTGCCAGAACCCTCCTAAATTACATATCAAATGAATTTGAACCAGTCAATTCAATTTCGGATAGATTTCATTCATCCGGATAATCGTGTTTTTAGCCGCATGCTTGATAAGAACCCCCCGGATCTGTTAATAAGGCTGAGACTGATATGACGGGTTTATTACTGACGAGGGGATAGGGTCAATGAAGAAGTTTTTCAAATGGATCGGTATTTTCTTCTTTTTGTGCATCTTGATGGCAATGGCCGGTATTTCGGGCCTTTATGTATATTTTGCTTCGGGTTTACCAAAAATATCAAGCTTGAAAGATTATCATCCGCCGATTATTACCACCGTTTACGATCAGGAAAGCCGCAAAATTGGAGAATTCTGCAAACAGCGCCGGATTGTCATAAAATTAAAAGAGATGCCCAAAGCGCTTATCAATGCATTTATCGCAGCAGAAGACGCCCGTTTTTATGAACATGAAGGCATTGATTGGCATAGCATCATCCGGGCATTTTTTAAAAACCTCGAGGCCGGCCAAATTGTTCAGGGAGGCAGCACGATAACGCAGCAGGTGGCCAAATCGTTTTTTCTGACTTCTGAGCGCAGTTACAGCCGAAAAATAAAAGAAGCCATCCTAGCTTATCGTATTGACAAGCGATTAAGCAAGGAACAGATTCTTTTTCTTTATCTCAATCAGATTTATCTTGGCCATGGTGCCTATGGGATTGAAGCGGCGGCCGAGAGCTATTTCGGAAAGCCTGCAAGAGATATGAGTATTGCTGAATGTGCCATGCTTGCCGGACTGCCGCAGGCGCCCAGCCGTTATTCTCCCTTCAAGAACAGGGAACTGGCGAAACAGCGGCAGATTTATGTTTTAAACCGAATGCATGAGGAAGGAATGATCAGTCACCGGGTAATGAATGAAGCCGTAGATAAGAAACTGGATATTCATTCCCGAGCCAATCTATATATGGAGAAAGTCCCCTATTATACCGAACATGTCCGGCAGCTTTTGATTGAATACTATGGCAGGGAAAAGGTATATACGGACGGGCTAAAAGTATATACAGCGGTGAATGTGGACGTGCAGGAAAAGGCACGCAAGGCTATCCAGAAAGGTCTGTCTGAGCTGGACAAGCGCCAGGGCTACCGAGGGCCGATCAATCATCTTTCTCATGAAGAAATTGAGTCCTTCTCAAGAGAAATACAGAAGAAAATAAGTGAGCGCCCATTACATCCCGGGAGGATTATAAAGGGGGTCGTCATTGAGGTGGACGATGCCGCAAAAATTGTGATGATTCGAATTGGTAACGAACGGGGTCTGCTTAATCTGTCGGATATGCGATGGGCCAGGCAACCGGATCCGACGAAGCTTTATACTATGGATCGGGTAAAAAAGCCGGGCAGTGTATTGGACGTGGGTGATGTCGTTTTAGTGCGGATCAAAGAGGGAAAAGAAGATTCAGATACCTGGGCGGTGGCATTGGAACAGATTCCAAAGGTGCAGGCTGCGCTTATTTGTCTTGAAACCGAAACAGGCCGCATTCGAGCCATGATCGGAGGCCGGGATTTTTCAGAAAGTCAGTTCAATAGGGCTCTTCAATCCCGCCGGCAACCGGGCTCAGCGTTTAAACCCATAATTTATGCAGCTGCCCTGGACAAGGGCTATACACCAGCGACCATTGTTTTCGACTCCCCGATTGTGTTCAAGGATACAGGGCAGGATTTTACATGGAAGCCGAAAAACTATGATGAGAGGTTTCATGGCCCCACGCTTTTTCGTACCGGCCTGATTAAATCCCGTAATATTATAACGGTTAAGATATTGAGGAATATTGGTATTGATTATGTTATTGATTATGCAAGAAGGCTGGGGATAACAAGTCATATGGACAGGGACTTGTCATTGGCGCTGGGATCCTCAGGGATGTCTCTGCTTGAAATTGTACGCGCCTACTCTGTTTTTGCAAATCAGGGAATGCTGATCGAACCCTCGTTTATTACACGGATCGAGGACAGAGATGGAAATGTGATGTATGATAGAGAGCCAGAAAAGTCCCGGGTGATCGAGAAAAGCACTGCTTATATCATCACCCACTTGTTGGAAGAGGTTGTTCAGTCCGGGACCGGATGGCGGGTGAAGGCCTTGAACCGGCCTGTTGCCGGTAAAACAGGGACGACCAATAATCTTTATGATACCTGGTTTGTCGGCTATACGCCCCGATGTGTAACCGGGGTATGGGTTGGATTTGACCATGAACAATCGCTCGGTAAAAAGGAAACCGGTTCGCGTGCGGCCAGTCCAATATGGCTGAATTTTATGAAGGCCATCCTTTCAGGTAAATCTGAAAAGATTTTTCCCGTGCCCGAAGATGTTGAATTTACCAGGATTGATCTTAAAACCGGGCTTTTGCCCATTCCTGAATCGGATTATACGGTTTATGAATGCTTCAAGGAAGGAACGGCCCCTGTGAAAAAAACCCAGCCCCCGGATGTCGTTGATTCCGATGAATTTTACAAACAGGGGTTGAATTAGATTATGCCGACGACTTGCGAGAGGAATTAATGGGACAGAAAACAGAAAAAACCTATTACACCATTACTTACCGATTCGAAAACCAATACAATGATCCTATTTCACTTCCCATTAACATCTCTATAATAGGGCTACTGCCACATCCGATACCGGAATAGCATCATCTGCCAGAAGATGAATCCGGGACAGGCGGAAGGTTTCTTTTAACTCGGAAATGTTTTTTCGGTTGAGCCCCTGCATCCTGGAATAGTTTTTTGGGTGTACGCGCAGGACAACTTCCGATACGTCAGGTGCCAGGTAGCTGATTTTTTTCACTGCCAGATCCTTCATTATTTCAGACAGTACCATATGGCCGAGTGCGGGATGATATGGACCGGCCAGCACGCTTTCAGAAGAAAGGCCTTCTGTTGCCTGCAGGCCCATCCGGATAACAGTGATATGGAAGGCTGTAAAAATCTGATAAAGCCTTTTTACGCGGCTTACACAATCTTCCAGTGTTAGGGGATGATAGCGGCCGGTTTGATACCATTGGGCAAGAGGGCTGCCTTTAATTACAAGTGTGGGATAGATCCTTACAAAATCCGGGGCAAGCGCTGCAATTTCCATTGCGGTAAACAGGGAACCATGGCGAGTATCACCGGGAAGGCCCACCATCATTTGAATTCCGGTTTGGTATTCAGTTTTTTTCAGAAGGGCCATTGCCTGCCGGGCATCTGCCGCAGAATGCCCCCGGTTGGACAACTCAAGGACTGAATCGATCATCGACTGAACACCAATTTCAATAGTGGTGATCGGATATGCAGCAATCCTCCGGAGAATCTGCGGGCAAATGGTTTCAGGACGTGTGGAGAAGCGGATTCCATCTACTTTGTTTTTTTCAACAAAAGAAGTGGCGGCATCCAGGCATAATTGGATTTGCTGCCAGGAAAGGCCCAGGAAATTTCCTCCATAAAAAGATATCTCTGTTTTTCCCCGGTTTTTGCCCTTGTGCTGCAGGAATCGGCTGATTGTTTTCAATAAATCGTGGCGGCCCGGAAATTTTTCCGTGTATCCGGTAATGGCGGTTTGATTACAGAAGATACAACGATGAGGACATCCGGAGTGGGGCAGAAAAACGGGAATGATAAATGGCCTGAACATCACTGGGCTTTTAAGAGTTCCAGGGCTTTTCGGGCGGCTGCTTGCTCTGCGCTTTTTTTGCTTTTACCCGCACCGTGGGACCGCATTTTACCAATGGTCAACTCGACCTTGAATGTTTTGTCATGATCCGGTCCCGTTTCATCAATGATCGTGTAGGCCGGAGTCTCTTTTAACTTGGTTTGAACAAGTTCCTGCAGGCGGCTTTTGTAATCGCGGAACTTCTCGGGCATTTCTATCTGCTCCAGCAGAGGGGCAAACAGACTGACAATCATTTGGAATGTAGGTTCAAAGCCTCCGTCGAGATAAACGGCGGCGGTTACAGCCTCAAAGGCATCTGCCAGGATGGATTTTTTTGATCGGCCCCGGGTTTGGATTTCGCCTTTGCCCAGCTCAATAAAATCGCCTATATGAATTGTTTTTGCCAGCTCTGCCAGTTGAATTTCATTTACCAGATGGGATCGGGTTCGGGACAAATCACCTTCTGAGAGACCAGGAAAGCGGGCCATTAAAATGTGGCTGACGATCAGGTTTAAAACCGCGTCTCCAAGGAACTCATAGCGTTCGTTATCCTCGATACCGGATTCTGCCTGCTCATTGACAAAAGAGCTGTGGCGAAGAGCGGTTTTCAATCTTTCCCTATCTTTAAAAACGTAATTTAACCGGTTTTCCAGAGATTCTATGGTTTTTTGCGTCATCATTGGGTCTTCAGCTTCTCAGCAATAGCCTCGTAGACTGTATATGGGACGTGCAGGTCCCCTGTGCCTGATCCCAATTCTATATCCGGTACGACCTCCTTGCCGTGAAAATCCGAACCGCCGGTCACCAAAAGGTCTAGTTTGGCAGCCAGTTTTTTGAAAAAAGATTGTTCGGCGGGTGAATGCCTTGGATAATAGACTTCGACACCCTGGAGTCCCATGGACATAAGTTCTACAAACAACTGTTCAAAATCTTTATTGTCCGTAATATCGAGAAGGCCGGGATGGGCCAGCACAGCGAGGCCGCCGGCCGCACGGATTTTTGAGATGGCTTCAGCTACGGAAACTCGCCATTTTTCAACATAAGCCGGCTGTCCTTTCCCGAGATAGCGATCAAACACTGCATCCATTGAAGGGGCATGCCCGGTTTCAACCATCCAGCGGGCAATGTGCGGACGGTCGACCTGTGATGCCATGGTGTGTTTTTCGATGTCCGCAAGGGATATCGGAACCCCCAGCTTATTTAACCTGGCAATAATTCCAGGCGCTCGATTGAACCGTGCCGCCTGCTGCTTTTCAAGCATTTGGCTTAAGGAAGTATCCTCGAGATCAAATCCGTAGCCCAGCAAATGGAGGCTTCCGGAGTGTTTTAAAGAAGGAGGCGGTGCGGTGCTGATTTCGACCCCGCTTAACAATTGAAGTTTCTTTGAAAATCCGGAGGTTAACAGCGCTTTTGTCCCTGCCACGGAATCATGATCGGTAAGGGAAATGACTTTTATGCCAAGATCCACAGCAAGAGCGGCGATATCTGAAGGGGGCAGGGATCCATCAGAAGCAGTTGAATGGATATGCAGATCAATCCTTACGTTACTATAATCCAAGGGCTTTTTCCAAAGCCTCTTCTTTGGTTTTGCATTCAATACACAAAGTTGTAACCGGTCTGGCCTTGAGACGTTCAATGGCGATATCTTCACCGCATTTTTCACAGATCCCGAACGTTCCGTTTTCGATGCGGTCCAGGGCTTTTTTGACTTTTTTGATCAGTTTATGCTCTCGATCCCGGATGCGGAGCTCAAAGTTTCGATCTGCTTCATAGGTGGCCCGATCCGTTGGATCGGGAAAGTTTCCCTTTGGATCGTTCATATCAGATACCGTATCACCGGCCTGATTGAGAAGTTCATTCAATCGGTTTGTGAGAAGCTCTTTGAAGTAATCGAGATCTTCTTGTTTCATAATCAGGCTATCCCCTTTTTTACTGGATTAGCTTTACCCATATGCGCTGACTAACGCGACACCGACACACCAGCAAAGCCTTTTTGAGAGGCTTTTCATTATCATATCCAAAACTAAAAAGTAAAGCATAAAATAAAAAGTGCAAGCCCGGGAACTGTTGCTTTCCCTTGATTTTATAAGGGATTTAATGATGGTTCTCCGGGTCAAGCCTGAATAACTTGCGTGCGAGATCAAGGTAGGTTGATTTATTGCGATGGGTTCCCGGGTTCTTGAGAAACATGGTCGGATCATGAAGGATTTTATTAACCATAGCCTCGGTCATTTTTTTCAGAGCCTCTTGTTCGGCCTCCGAAATATCCATGGAATGAAGCGTCTTGTAAAGCTCCGCTTCAGCGATATTGTATAGTTTATTTCGCAACGCCACAATTGTTGGGACCACATCAAGGTTTTTATACCAGCAGCGAAACCTCATCACGCCTTCATCAACGATTCGTTCAGCAAGAACCGATTCCTGCTGACGGCTTTTGATGTTCTCTGAAATTACTCCTTGAAGATCGTCGATGTCATAGACATAGGCATTGGCTATCCGGTTGATTGCCGGATCAATATCTCGCGGTACGGCAATATCAATAAAAAAAAGCGGGCGGTTTTTTCGGCGACGCATGACAGGCTTGACATGGTGGCGGGTGACAACATATTCCGGGGATCCTGTAGAGCTTATCAGGATATCGATTGCTTCCAGGGTTTCCGGGATTTCCTCAAAACGGATAGGGGTTCCGTTGAACTGATCGGCCAGTTTCATGCCGGAGGAAAAGGTGCGGTTGGCAACCAGAACCCTTCCTGTGCAGCGACTCCGCATCAGGTGTTCAACAGCCAGCTCCGCCATTTCTCCGGCGCCCACGAGAAGAACGGACTTGTTTTCCAGCGAATCAAATATTTTTTTTGCCAGTTCAATGGCCGCATAGCTGATTGAAACGGCGTGGCCCCCGATTCCGGTCTCGCTTCGGACACGCTTGGCGACGGAGAAGGCTTTATGGAGAAGGCGGTTTAAGATAACACCGGTGGTTTTTGTGTCAACGGCCTGCCGATAAGCCTCCTTGACCTGCCCAAGAATCTGGGGTTCTCCCAGCATCATTGAATCCAGGCTCGCTGTTACCCGGAAGAGATGACGGACGGCTTTATCTCCGGTGTAGACATAGACGGCTGGCATGAAACGCTCAATCGGCACATTCTTCCACGCTGCGATATAAGCCGCAATCAGTTTTTTTACCGCCTCAGGCTGATCAGTGGAGACCAGAACCTCAACCCGGTTGCAGGTGGAGACCATGAATACCTCATGGATTGAGGGTTCTTTTTGCATGATTAATAGCGCCTGCTCGGTCTCAGTCTTGGAAAAGTTAAGCTTTTCACGCAGTTCCACCGGTGCGCTGCGATGATTGATGCCGATCAAAACAATCTCGAGGGATTCTATGTTTACGATCTGGCTTTTTATGAAATGTCGGCTACCATCGGGTAAATTCATCATGATGTCCTTCTAACAAGAAATTTACGCCGATAAACGTGAATATCAGCGCAGCAAGCCCGATAATCGCCATAATCGCGGCACGCCGCCCTCTCCAGCCGGCAACCAGTCTTTCATGGAGAAGTGCTGCATATATGAGCCAGGTAATTACCGACCATATCTCTTTCGGATCCCAGCTCCAGATCCGCCCCCAGACCTTTTCCGCGTATACGAAACCCGTGACCAGTCCCACAGTCAGCAATGTAAATCCAACAATAATAAAGAGATAACCGGTGCTGTCCAGAAATTCCAGAGAGGGAAGACGTTTGAGGAAAAATCGCGGATTTTTGCTTTTAATTGCATGTTCCTGCATAAGATAAAGCGCTCCTGTGCCGCCGGCAAGAGCAAGGGCCGCCTCTCCGACAAAGATGATCAGTACATGCACAACCAGCCAGATGCTGTTTAACACAGTTGATGGCAAAGGATCGCTTTGAGGAACAAAAAAGGCGGCGATAAGAATCAGCGAGACTAACGGCGCAGTATAGGCGCCGAGGATTTTTAAGCGCAGCCGGAATCGCATCAAAAGATATACACCGGCGATCGCCCATGCGGCAAAAGAAAGCGTCTGGTGCAGATTATGCACCGGCATCTGGCCGAAATGCATATACTGGTAGCTCAGAAGAGCGGTGTGCAAAATGAAGGCCGCCGCCAGCATCCCAAAAGCCAGGATATGCAAAAAATGCTTCTGAAGCAAAAAAAAGGAGATGTAGCAGGATGAACTCAACATATAGCAGAGGATGATAAGGATCATTGCGGACATCATGAGTTCTTTTCCTGCCCCTGACTTTGTCCTGCCGGTTCTCCCTTGATCCGGACTTTCGCCGTCGGCTCTTCTTTCATTAAGTCGGCATAATCAAAGCCGTCGCCCAGAACCTGCTTCAGCAGCTTGTTGATGGTATCGATTTTGTTGTTTCGGATCAAATCCACCAGGTTGTTATCGATCAGCCGCTCAAACAGATGTTTGTGAGCTTCCGGCGCGTGTTCTACAGCCAGAAGCCGCTTCCGGATTCTGCCCATCAATTGCAGAAAAAGCTTGTACTCGGCACCGTATGCGGTTTCAAGCTGTTTTCGCAGATGCTTGGAAAAGGCAGGGCTTTTCCCGGAAGTTGAAACGGTTAGCAGCAAATCACCCTGCCGGATCACAGCCGGCAGAATAAAATTACAGACATCCGGCACATCCGCAATATTGCAGAGCATCCCCCGGCTTTCCGCATCCGCGCTGATTCTGCGGCTTAAACGCATATCGTCGGTTGCACCGATAACCAGAAAGTGCCCCTCCAGATCCGTTGATTGATACGATCGGCGCTGCAGATCAAGATTCGATTCCCGGTCCAGTTTTTCCAAGGCTTCATTGATGGCTGGACTCACAACCGTGACTTGAGCTCCACAGTCAAGAAGCGATTTTACCTTTCGGGTGGCAACGCTGCCGCCGCCTACGACCAGACATTTTCGGCCGCAGATATCAAGGTTGACAGGGTAATAGCTCATGATCAGACATCCAGTTTAAAGGTTAATAAATCCCGGCCCAGACTGATAGGGCCATCATACGTCCTGCGGCACTGCCCAATCATATCCGCTTTTTCACAAGACGGGTAGAAATGCGTGAGGATCAATTGGCGGACATTGGCTTTGGTTGCAATTTTTCCGGCCAACGAAGGGCTCAAGTGGCCATCGACCTTATGTTCATCCGGGTGCGAGGCCTCACAGATCAGGATATCCGCTGATGCCGCAAGAGAGATCAGGCTTTCACTGTAGTCCGTATCCCCGGAATACACCACACTTTTGCCTCCCGGTCCGTCGATCCGAAAGGCAATGCTTTCCGGACGGTGGCGGACAGGCGCGGTTCGAAGAACAAAACTTGAAAAGCGGGTTTCGGCCGGCTCTGTGCTGCTCATTTCCAGAAGCTTTAGTTTCCCGGCTCCATCAATCCATTCGCCGTAAATCCCACTTAATTGCCGATAGAAGGATGAAACGCCTGTGCCCCCGATAAGGGTCAGCGGCTTTTGCCGCAGGCTCCCATCCGGGTATTTATTGGCAAACAGGAAAGAAACGAGTTCGCCTGTGTGATCAGGGTGCAAATGGCTTATACCGACATGGGTGACATCGAAAACAGAAAAACCGGCTTCAAGCAGCCGCTGCATGGTTCCGGGCCCGATATCGAGCAGGAATCTGACATCATCAAATATGATGAGCGCAGAACAGGCGCTACGGGCAAGCGAGGGCACACAGGTTCCGGAGCCCAGAATGACAATTCTAATTTCCTTCATGGCTGCAGTCCGTATTTATTCAATTTCACTAAATTTTTCAACCATCCAACCCAAAGTGGCATCCCTGTCCGTTGCATCCAGCTCAAGCTTCAGGTTTTCAAAGGGAATTTCTGCCCGGGCCATGCTTTTATGACCGCCTGCAGGGCCAAAACCGCCAAAAAGCTGGTCCGCTATGTTTCCGGCATCTTTTCGAAGACCGTCGTTTCGAATGACAATAATAAGGCGGTTTTCATATATGCCGGCCACCAGACTCCAGGTTACCATGTTTACCCGCATAAAAAAATCTGCAATTAAAACGGAAACATCAGGGTTTTTCAGCTCTCCCAGGTGAACGAAAATTCGATTCCGGTTCAGCACATACGTATTTAAGGCCTTATTGAAGTAATCCAGAAAATCCATGCGCAGATCCACCTGCTCCATGCGCCGGGCCAGATGAATGTTGGCAAGGGTAAAAAGATACTGAAAGGCCTTGATATCAGCATTGGTCGCCTTGCGCTCAAAGTTGGCGGTGTCGGTTTTAATGGCATGGAAAAGCCCCGTTGCAAGCTGCCTGGAAATCTTTATTTTGGCTGCCCGGAGGTATTCGGTCAGTATGGTAGCCGTGGCCCCGTAGTCTGTTCGGATGTCCCTGAACGGCGCTTCACAACCGGTATCGTCGTGGTGATCAATGATGGCTGTAAAGTTGATATCCTTGAAGCTTTCGTTGTGGACCGGTTGGGAATCCACGATAATAAATTTGTTGTAAAAATAGAAATCAATTTTGGACAGATGAATCAGAGTCACATCGAGCAAACGGATCATGGCCATGTTGTCAGGCCGTGTAATCGTATTGATGTTGGATATCGTCACATTGGTGACCCGTCGCCACAGGAGCCGGCTAACGGCCATGGCGCTGGCAATGGCATCTGGATCCGCATTGATGACAATAAGTACATGATCTGCACCCGTGAACTGGTCATAAAACTGATTGAGTCTGTCTATATTGGATGTGGTCAAACCCACGGTCTCCGTTGATTGTGACGTCTATCCCGACTTTAAAGGGCTTCTGACATATTATCCGCTTCCCGCCGTTCAGTCATGACCCTTTCGTCTGTAAAGCCTAACAGATAAGATCGGTTTCCCCTGGATGTCAATGAAAAATGGATGTCAATGAAAAATGGATGTCAATGAAAAAACTTACACGGTAAAAACCGCCGGGGTCTCTTATCCTGTGAGACAAATTGGATGCCTGCTGCAAAACTCGAAACATTATCCTTGTTTTCATGCTTTGCTTAATGTAAGAAAATTTATTATAAATTCAAGTTTTCATGCCAGAGTTATGTAATAGGCGAACGCCACCCAGACTCTAGTCGGGGTGGCGTTTTTTTATGGCTGTCGCATGGGTTAAGGGTGATACTGATGAAGACGCTTTTGGTTATTGACAATTATGATTCGTTTACCCACAACCTTGTTCAGATGTTTATGTGCTATGACTTAAACATCCTGGTTTTCAGAAACGACCGGATATCCGTAAGCGAAGCCCGGACGCTGCACCCCGACTACCTACTGATCAGTCCGGGGCCTAAAGATCCGGCGCATTCCGGGATTTCCATACCGCTTATCCGTTCGTTCATCGGGCAAATTCCCATTCTGGGGATCTGCCTTGGCATGCAATGCATAAATTCGGTCATGGGGGGGGAAACCGTTGCTGCCCCGGTGCCGGTTCACGGAAAAAAAAGCCTGGTTTTTCATTCCGGGGAAAGCCTGTTCAGGGGCCTTCCGTCACCCTTTCAAGCCGCACGCTATCATTCTCTGATGGTTTATGTTTCTTCAGAGCGGCTATATATAACGGCCAGAACCGGAGAGGACATCGTCATGGGCCTTGCGCATATGGATTTCCCGGTTTTCGGGCTCCAGTTTCATCCCGAGAGCTTCATGACCGAGCATGGAACAGCGCTTATTGAAAATTTCCTTTTATCCGATCCGGACGGACAGACGATTGTTTCCAAAAGGAGAAGATATGGTTG
>JAGYOT010000169.1 GCA_018399455.1 Desulfobacterales bacterium | reverse complement strand
GATTGGTCGTATATGTCCTTCCAAAATCGAAATATTTAAACCCTTGCAGGCAGGCCCATTCAATCGCATGCGAGGTCAGCAGATGATTGGGGGAGACTTTGGATAAATAGGAGGGATCGGAAGCGTTGTATTTATAGTAGAGGGTATCCTTGAATTTAATGAACAATCCGGCACCAATGGCCCTTGAATCAAAGTAGGCAATCAGCAGGAAGGCCTGGCCTGTTTCAATTAACTGTTTATAAATATTTTTGAAAAAGGCATAGGGCTGGGGGGGGAGCCCGTGCTTTTTCCGGGTCAGCAGATTGAGGTCGTAAAATCGCTTGACATCATTCATGGAATCCGCCCATTCGATTTCCACTCCCGCCTTTTTGGCTTTCCTTATGGAATAGCGAATGGTTTTGCGATCCACATTTTTCATTACGATTTCAGGCTGGGCATTGAGCTCAAGCACATGAGATTGATAATTATTGGGGGAGAACAGATGGATCGCGTGATCCAGGTTGGAACGGATTTCGTATAAGCGGAATCCATTGTTCTTATCCCGGATAATCCGGGTAAGCTGTTCATTTTCACGTTCCGCAACTGTGAAAAGCGGTCCCCCGTAATCCGAAAATGGAATGGAAACCAGCCGCCTGCCCGTTATCGGGCTTTTGATGTAGAAACAGGGAAAGACGCCGTCCATCGTATCACTGTTATCCAGGCTGACATAAAGAAAGGGCTGGTAGCGATACGTATGATGGATGCATTTCAGCCAGGGAGAAGAGTGAAAAACCGTTCCTTTGGGGTGGCTTAAAACGAACGCATCCCATTGTTTCATTTGTTCGGCATCTGTTATTGAATAGGTTGTCAGCATATCGATTTAAGCTGCCCTTTCCACAGGAGGTCCATAAGTTTGGTCAAGGTAGGTTACCATGTCCTTTGGGACGGGGTTCCAGTATTTGCCCGCATATTTTTGGCGGATGTGAGTAAGAAAGCTTCGGTAATGGCCTGCCGGGTATGTTTCATAGGAAGGCCTGCCGCCGTTGAAGCACATATAGTCCGGATGCACATTCAGAAGGGCCATGCCGCCATTCTCGGCGATCCAGTCAAGTTTTCGGGTCCAGACGCCGATATCTTTTTCTCTTAAAATGATAAAAAGGGTACTGTCCTGGGCCAGGGTATAGGGCAATTCCCAGTAGGCGATTTTTCCGGAATCCTCGGAGACGTAAAATGGAAATATGGTGTTGACGCCGTCGGACTGGGGCTCATAGGGATCGGTATCGAATGTCGAAGCATCATAGCGAATATGCAGATGTTTGAAAAGCTGCAGGTCATGATGCATGGCAGGGGCCCGGAAGCCGCATGCGCCCCATTTCTCTATATAGTGATTGATCTTTTCCACGCGTTTGAAAAAAGTTGATTCAGACCTCAGCAGCTTACCGTCATGGCAAAGCCCGTGAACGCCGATTTCGAAACCGTTTTCTTTTATTTTTTGCAAGTCTTCTTCATTAATGGGATAGCGTTTTTCCGGTACGAAATTAAACGCCGAGGCAAAGCCCATCTCCCTGTCAATCTGCATCAACCTGAACAGGTTCCGGTATCCCTTCTGGGTGTCCACATCGTGCGTCAAAATGAGGGCAAATTGTTTTTGATCCTTCCAGCCATTCCAGTATGGCGGCGGCGTAGCGGATGACGCGGATATGGGCCAGGAGTTTGAGTATCGGCTGCTTATGGATTTGGCCTGGTAATTGCGAAGCTTGATCTGGAGCCTTCGCGGTATGGCCGGTTTTATAAAATAATAGAGCTTAAGAAAGGACGAAGGGCCGGCCGCCTGGCCGCTATTTTGCGAGAGCTGCCTGGATTCCATATTCTTCCCATTTCTTGATTTCATTGCAGACATGTTCGATCATGGGTTCTGTCAATTCCGGAAACATTGGCAAAGAAAGCACTTCCTCGGCTGCTTTTTCAGTAGCTGGAAAGACGCCTGGTTTCAGACCAAGATGCTTATAGGCATCCTGTAGATGAATCGGCAGCGGATAATGAATGGCGCAGTGGATATCCTTTGCCTTGAGATCGCTCATGAGCACATCCCGGTATGGCTGGCGTATGGGAAAGAGGTGATAGACATGCTTTCGATGCTCTGCTTCTTCAGGCAGAACAACCCCGTCTGCCTCATCGAGCAGACGCTTGTACAAGGCCGCATTCTGCCTGCGCAGCGCGTTCCATTGATCCAGGAAGTTCAGCTTCACGGTAAGCACAGCCCCCTGAATGCCGTCCATTCTTGCATTCCAGCCAATCAACCGGTGATGATATTTTTGCGGCTGCCCGTGATCCCTCAAATAACGAATTCTTTCGTCAAGGCCGTCATCATTGGTTACGACCGCTCCGGCTTCCCCGTATGCCCCCAGATTTTTCCCCGGATAGAAGCTGAAGCAGCCGGCATTGCCCAGGGAACCGGCTTTTTTCCCTTTATATTCAGCCCCGTGAGCCTGGCAGGCGTCTTCGATCACATACAAATTGTGTTTCCGGGCCGCCTCTCTGATTGGGTCCATATCCGCTGTTTGCCCGTACAAATGGACAGGGATTACCGCCCTGGTCTTGTCTGTGACTGCATTTTCCATCAAGTGCGGCGCCATGTTGCAGGTGGACGCATCAATATCCACAAAAACGGGCGATGCTCCGCAGAAACTGATGGCCTCGGCCGTGGCAATGAATGTATTGGGAACGGTAATCACCTCATCGCCTTTGCCGACGCCAAGGGCCAGCAGGGTCAGCCAAAGGGCTTCTGTTCCGCTCCCAACACCGATTGCGTGGCGGCAGTTGCAATAATCGGCGAAATGTTCCTCAAACTGTTCCACATATGGGCCGCCTGCAAAAGCACAGCTTTGCAGCACATTGTGGACGGCGGCGTTGATTTCCTCTTTGATGGTCTCGTATTGGGCTTTTAGGTCAATAAACGGCACGTTCATGGGCTTTTCTTCCAACTTCTGGTTTGGTTTTGATTGATGCTTCTAATAAATGCGGCCGGATTCCCGGCGAATACAGCGTCCGGGGGAATATCCCGGGTTACGACACTGCCGGCACCAATAAGGGCTCTTTCTCCGATGGTTATACCGGCCAAAATGGTTGCCCCTGAACCGATGGAAGCGCCTCTTTTGACAACCGTGGCAATACACTCCCAGTCGCACTCGGTTTGCAGATGACCAGACGGATTCACGGCCCGAGGATAAAGATCATTGATAAAGGTGACGTTATGGCCGACAAACACCTCGTCTTCTATGATCACGCCTTCACAGATGAAGGTGTGGCTCGATATTTTGCAGTTTTTCCCGACGCAGGCATTCTTCTGGATTTCGACAAAGGCACCGATTCTGGAGCCGTCCCCGATCTCACAGCCATAAAGATTGACGAAATCATAGATTGTTACGTCCCTGCCCAGGATCACATCGGCTGCAATTTTTTTCAGCACTGCAAAGCCCCTCGTCTCAGGATTCAAAAAACAATCAATTAAACCAATCAGCCCGTTGATGTACCGGCGGCATTGCATCAGCGCCCATGCCGTCTATTGTTATGCTCATGCCGTTGTGTCTCAGCGACTCGGTCGCTGCCTCAAGGATTTGAACGACCTGCAAGCCTTCCTGGCCGGAGGAATCCGGTTTTTGATTGTCGTTGATGCAATCGATAAAGTGCTGGCACTGAACTTTTAAGGGTTCCTCCTGCTTCAAATAGGGCGAGTACATATCCCCGTAATGATAGGCATAGTTGAATTCGCCGAATGTGTCGTAATATTGCGGCAGCTCCACGTGCTTGTCATAGACCCGTATCTTCTCAATGGGTTTGTTGTCGTCGTATAAAATCATCTTTTTGCTGCCCACAAAGGTCATCCGCCGGATTTTATTGGGATCGAGCCAACTGCTCAGAATGGTGGCAAAGCCGCCGTTATCAAAGTTCAGGGACATATTGGCGACATCTTCAATCGCGGGTTTCAGGTGGCTTTTCCCCTGGCAGTTGACAGATACCGGCGCCGTTCCCATGATATAGAGGATAATCGAAATGTCATGGGGGGCCAGGTCCCAGGCTACATTGATATCCTTTTGGAAAAGCCCCAGATTAAGACGCTGGGAACTGATATAAAGGAGGTCTCCGATTTCACCGGAATCGACGATCTCTTTTATTTTGCGCACCGGCGTGGAATAGATGAAGGTATGGCCGGTCATCAGTATCCGCTTTTTTCCCCGGGCCAGTTCAATCAGCTCCCTGGCTTCCGCCACGGTTTTGGTCATGGGTTTTTCGATAAAGGTATGCTTTCCGGCTGCCAGGCTTTTGCGCGCAAGATCAAAGTGTGTGGAGACCGGAGTTGCGATGGCAATGGCGTGAATCAGCGGGTCCTGGATGATGGCATCCGCATGGGCATGGGTCTCCACGTTATAAAGCTGTGCCATGTGCTTGAGGCGCTCCGGGTTCAAATCGCTGGCTCCCTTAACCCGGACCTCCGGCAGACTTGAAAAATTGCGGATCAGGTTGGGGCCCCAATAACCGCAACCGATAACCCCGATATTGATCATTGAAGTCATGGCTGTCTGTTCCTTTTTAAGGTTATGGTATCCATGGCCTGCCGGAGCAGGAGGGGAAATGTCCTGAAAAAGATGGCGATATCATGGATTAAGCACACTTTTTGAGCATAACGGATATCCAGGCGCATCATCTCCTCGAAAGTGGTTCGGTTTTTCCCGCTTACCTGCCACAATCCGGTTAGGCCCGGATTCGTATCAAACCGCTGCATATGCCAGTTCAGGAATTCGACAGCTTCATACTGCATGCAGGGTCTAGGGCCGATAAGACTCATATCGCCCTTGAGCACATTGATGAGCTGCGGCAGCTCATCAATGCCCAGGCATCGCAACAGGTTGCCGAAGGGAATGATATCGGCTTCCGGGCAGTGATCCAGTTTGCTGAGCGGCTTGTTCTGTTTAATCAGGTTGCAGACATGCACTCTGTGTTTTTCGCAATCCGTGTTTGCTTTCATCGTGCGGAATTTGAGACAGATAAAAGGCCTGCCGGCATAACCCAGGCGTTCCTGCTTGAAAAAAACCGGGCCCGGTGAAACCAGCTTGATATAGACGCCCAGAACCAAAAATAAGGGGAAAAGAATTATCAGGGCACAGGCCGCACCCGTCATATCAACCCCTTGCTGTGAGTCTCTTACACTGCAGATT
>JAGYOT010000168.1 GCA_018399455.1 Desulfobacterales bacterium | reverse complement strand
AAGAATCTTTTCGTAAAGGCCAATTGCCTTCTTGATGGATTCCATTTCCATGGTCTCCAGAAGTTCATTGGCTTTGTCCATGAGGTCTCCGCCGTCCCGGACGGATGCCGTCTCAGCGGGCGATGCCCCGGTATCTTGAGCATAAAGTGCCGGAACAGCAAAAAGCATTAACGCAAACACCAGTCCTAAACCCGCGGTTACAGTTCTTTTCATTACAAGCCTCCCTTTTTAAATTGTCGAAACCGATCTTTGAAAATCAGGAACAAAAATATGATGCCGGATCAGAAACACCATGTTTTAAAGCTTGAAACATGTTCAAAACAGTTTACGTATTTAAACGGTGTTTTTCAATAAGGAAAATGGATGCGGGCCCGATTTTTTACGAGAGGCGGGAGTCCCGGGAGGCGATACGGCTGACAAGGGCTTCAACCCGGGCCTGGATCTCATCGCGCACCCGGCGCATGAAATCCTCGGTCTGGCCGGAGGGGTCGGGCAGTTCCCAGTCAATCATTTCCACATCCGGCACGAACGGGCATTCCTCGCCGCAGCCCATTGTAACAATCATGTGGGGCGTCTCCTTTGCCAGAGCTTCGTGCAGGGCGCGGGGCGGGCGGAAGGCCATGTCAAATCCGATCTCCTCCATTACTGCCTGCATAACCGGGTTGGCGGCTTCTGCAGGCTGGCTTCCTGCGCATGCCACATCCAGTGCATTGCCGGCCATCTGCCGGGCGAAGGCGGCGGCCATTTGACTGCGGCAGGCATTCTCGCGGCAGACAAATAGTATTCTTTTGCGCCTGAAGAAATCGGCCATGCCATTGAGGGTCGTGATGACGTCCTCACGGACGGTGTTATGCGCTTCCATGTCGCCGATATTCTCAACCTGCCGATACGTCAGGCGGTCGGAAAAAGCGGCGCCCGCTGCATCAAAAAAGTATTTTGCAGTAAGCGCCATGCCTTCGAAAAGATTTTTGCCCCTGGTGGCGCCTACGGCAAGCATCAGGCCCTTTCTTGAGGCCCTGCCCGGATCGGCCAGGTTCAGCTTGTATTTGCGCGACCACAGCGTCTGAGAACGATCAATCACTTTTTTTAGCTGCGAGGTCGCGTTATAGAAATAAATGGGAGTTGCCAGGATGATCAGGTCCGCCCGGCGCATGAGCGGATAGAGCAGGGGATTCATGTCGTCGTCTTCAATGGCGCAGACGCCTTTGCGCTCGCAGTTGGTACATCCCATGCAGGGCCTGATATTCTGCCGGCAGACATCGATTCGAAGGGTTTCCGCTCCCCTGCGGGATGCCTCCTCAAGCACCAGATCGAGCAGATAGCTCGTATTTCCTTTTTTCCGGGGGCTTCCCTGCAGTCCAAGAACCAGCATCAATTTTCTCCGTTGGCTATTGCCGCCAGGGCCGTTTCAGCGAGGCGGCCGACAGTGGTTGGTATCAGATTGTTTTCCCGGAATATCTCGATTGCCGATGAATCCGAGGTTAAATGCTCGATCGCCGGCGCTGCCTCCCGGCATTTTAAGTTGCCCAGGGCCCAGGCCGCATATCCCCGATGGTAGGGGTCCGAAGCGTTCAAAAAAGGCCTGAGATTTGCCGATGAATCCGCCATCAGGGCGGGACGGGCCCCGGCCAGACGGCCGATCGCCCAGATAACGCCTCGCTGAAGGCCCTCATGTTCCAGATAATTCTTGTCCGGCTGGATGTAGGAGGCAAGGATTGCTGCATATTCCCCGGCAAGGGCCTGACTTTGGGCCATGATTTCGCCCATGGCCTCGGGCGATCCCCAGCCGATACCGCCGGACTCGTCGTTTAAGTTCCACATGAGCCGCCGCATCACCACCCGGGCGGACTCCATGTTGGATTCCGCGAGCCCTGAAACCGTATGTCCCATTACGGCAACGGCCCGCCATCTGATCCGGGCGGATTTATCATAGAAACAGGCGAACAGGGGATTGACAACCCGGCGGGCACGCAGCTGGTCAACCGCCTTGAAAATGTCGGCCCAATCCGCGTCACTTTCCAATAGGTGCCGGACCCATTGCTTCAACTGCCTGCCGCTCATCTCGGACGGATCTGACTGGTTTCCCATATTAAGCTTCCCAGTGGATGCAATCGGCCGGGCAGTTCTTAATGGCCTCATTCACCTTGTCTTCGGGGTAGTCCTCCATTTCCGCAACCTCCACGTATCCGGCATCGTTTAATTGGAACACTTCCGGGCACACGGCTTCACAGACACCGCACAGGATGCAGTCGCTCAGCTCCACAACCGGATGTTCAACCAAATGTTTCACCGGCTGCTTTACCCGACCCGCGAGATTACCGCCTGACCGATTTTTCTGCCGTATTCCCGGCAGGCCGAAAGGTCTTTTTTATCCGGGACATACTGGATTTTCAGGCTCTCTTCCATCACGTCAAACTTCATGTCAGCCAGCGCCTCGTTCAGAAGCTTTACCGACTCCCCGCTCCATCCGTAGGAGCCGAACGCGGCGCCGATTTTGTTTTTCGGCCGCAGTCCTTTCATATATGTCAACACATCCGAAACCGACGGGAACAGACCGTTGTTTAAGGTTGGGGACCCCACAACAATCGCCCTGGCGTCCAGGACTTCGGTCATGATATCGCTTCGGTGTGAACTCCTGATGTGGATGGGCCGGACCGCCACGCCGGTTTCCGCGATACCGTCGGCAATGGCCTCGGCCATTAGTCTGGTACTCTTCCACATGGTATCATAGAGCACAACTGCCCTCTTGCCCGCCTCCTGCCTGCTCCATTCAACATAGGCGTTGATGATTGTTTCCGGATTGCTTCGCCAGAGGATGCCGTGGTCCGGACAGATGATCTTGATCTGAAGTCCCATATCGGTGATCTGTTCGACAAGCTTTAAAATTTTGGGGGTATAGAGCAGCAGTATGTTGGCAAAATACTTTTTGGCATACGGCATGACAGCGTCCCCGATCTGGTCGTCGAACATCTCATAGCCTGCGTAATGCTGTCCAAAGGCGTCACTTGAAAACAGGATCTGGTCTTCCTTGATGTAGGTGAACATGCTGTCCGGCCAGTGGAGCATCCGCGTCTCCAGAAAGCTTAGGGTGCGGCTGCCGATGCTGATTTCCTGGCCATTTTCAAGGGCTTGGAGATTTAAGCGGTCGCCGAAATGCTGGATCAGATTTTTCTGACCCATTTTAGAGCAGTAAAGGGGTTTTTCCCCGCCGATGGCGTGCATGACCCGGGGCAGACCGCCTGAATGGTCCATTTCCGTGTGATTGCTGATCACCATGTCGATCTTTTTCGGGTCAATGATTTCTGCGATGTTGGCGAGCAGTTGATCGGCGAATTCCTTTTTGACCGTATCAATAAGTACAACGGTGTCATCAAGGATCAAAAAGGCATTGTAGGTGGTCCCCTCCACTGAATAGCCATGAAAATCCCGGATGTTCCAATCAATGACGCCGACCTGATAGATACCGCTTGCGATTTCAACCGGTTTCATTGGTTTCCTCCGTTATCGGTGTAGGCACGATCATTCTTTTTCAAAATCGTCTTTAGGTGCTCCGCAGATCGGGCATAGCCAGTCGTCCGGCAGTTTTTCAAAAGGGGTCCCCGGCTCCACACCGTTTTCGGGATCTCCCTGTTCCGGATCATAAATATAGCCGCAGATCTGACATACGTACCTGTCCATAAGTTCCTCCTTCAAGTTGTTAGTGGCGTTTTGATATAAAATACCCCTGCTGCACGGATCTGCCGATCGGATATGACCGTCGTGACCGGATTTTACCGGATATGGCATTCCATACACGACAGCGGACCGGAGGCTTCTCCGGCCTGTTCGCGATCCTTGTGACAGGCAATGCAGTTTTCGTTCATGACGGCTTGTTTTTCAAGCACACCCTTGCCCTGCAGGTCTTTAATAGCCCCCGGTGACTGGGGGAACATGTTGTGACACACGTTACATTCATTGAGCTTTGCCTGGTGCAGGTGATGAGGAAACGGCACCGGCGGGAATTTTCCGCTCTCAAGCTGTAGCATCCGGTCGCCTTTAACCGACGTTTCCGGTTCCGCCGCCAGGCTGTCCTGCAGAACGCAGAATGCCGGAAAAGTAAACACCAGGGTGACCAGTATGACGCCGCTTATCAGGCCGGTTCGCACATTCACCTTCCTTCTCCCTTTTTGCATCAGTGTTTGGATTTTATCCGCTCGTCCGTGCCCTTTTCTGCACAATCCGGGGTGTAGCAGGAATTATCGACAAACCGGCATTTTTCTTTGCATGAGGGGCATTGATTCGGCGGCGCATCCGCCTCGAAAGTATATCCACAGTTTGAACATTTCCAACTGGCCATGTTTATCTCCTTATTGGCTGGTTTTCCAGAGCCCGTGAATATTGCAGTATTCGCGGGCCGTAATTTTGTCGGCGGCAATCATAAAAGTCGCCTCCGGTGCCTCTCCGGGATTGAGGAACTGGATGTAGCTCTTGCCGTCGGCAATCAACTCAATCCACTCAATATAATGCTTTTCTTCCATGGGATGCGCTACATCCCCGACTTTCACCTTAATTCCCGAAGCTGTTTTTTCAATGACGGGGACATGTTTTTCTTTGGCGGCATCCACGGTATTTTCCGTCATAAGCGTCATTGGCTGGTCGCAGCAAACCAGTGTTCCGTCACTGGCATGGACAACTTCAACGATATTGCCGCAAAGTTCGCATTTGTATATTTCCAGGCGCTGTGTCATGAGTTTCCCTCCTTATATTGGATTGTGCATTGATTGGTGAAGCGTTGATGCCTTACCGGGGTTCCTATTTTAAGGCTTTCAGTTCCTTGCTGATCAGCCGGACATGGCTCATTTCTTCCTTGATAATGTTGTCCAGCCGTTTCTTTCCGTATTTTTCCGGTACCAGCTCCTTCATGCCCAGGTAGAATACAATTGAATCTTTTTCCGCGCTCAGGGCGGTCTTCAGAATTCCCTGCATTGAGGATGTATCGATGTCTTTTTCAAAGAAAATCCGGGTGTCGGCAAGGGCCTTGAGGTATTGAAGGGCTTCGTTTTCCGGATCAAAGACGGTTTCGGCCTCTTCTTTCGCCGTTAGTTCGGCTTCCATGGTTTTGAAAGTTTCTTCATGCTCCTCCTCCATTTTTGCAAGATCGAGAAGCAGCTTTTTCTGATCCGGATTGTCCACTTGTTCGGCGGCCTTTGTATAGAAGGCCGCTCCGTTTTGTTCGATTTCTTTGGCCATTTCAAAGTTTTTAGCCGGGTAC
>JAGYOT010000167.1 GCA_018399455.1 Desulfobacterales bacterium | reverse complement strand
TCATCACCGGTGTTTGCCCCGAGGCCTGTCTCGCCCCCACAACCCGGGGACAGGTCCCGTTCGTCTGGATTCCCAGACTGCGGCAAAGCCCTATCCGCCTGGCGGCTTCGGCTGCTTTCGCTATCATATGCGTTACCAGTGCCGGCACCGCCTGTAAGCTGTACATGGAATTGTTGTCCACCGGCTGTCGCCAGCCCATCTTCTCAAGGTCCAGGCAGGTCTTCTGGCTTTCGGATCAATCTACTGACTGCGCCTTCCCGTTTTTTTAGCAGGCAGATCATCTGCCTCCCAAAAAAGTGATTGCTGCCTTCATTATCCTTTTCGTTTGAGGGCGATCATCATACTCAGTCGCAGACGGTTTAACGCATTCTGCAGTGCGCCGATTTCGTCCTTGCGCTGTACGGAAATTTCTGTCTGCAGGTTCTTTCCTTCAGCCAGTTCGCCGGCGGTCGCGGCAAGGCGCCGCAACGGATCCATTGCGCGGTTAACAAAGATAAAGGTCAATACCAGCGAGGCCAGCAGAATGGCTCCCATGATAATGCCCATGTTTTTAACCAGCTCATGCTTGGCCGCAGCGACCGATTCCAAAGAAAGGCCGACCCGGAAGCCTCCCCAGTGTTTTCCCTTGACAAAAATGGGAGAGTCAAATTCCCACGCCACTTCCCCGGTGTCGCGGTAATATATCTGCCGATATCCAGGTTCCTGGTTTTGAGCGGCTTTTAATCCTACGGGATCATTGAAAATTCCTTTGGTACGGTTTTGAACCCGGTCTACCTCGGGATCTCCGGTAATGGGCTGCTGATAACGGGTATTATGCGTCGGAACATAGCCGTTGCGGTCAACGGCAACCGCATAGATGAGGTCCTCGTCCAGGAGAAATGTGTCCTGGGGACCAAGAATCGCCCTGTCCAGATAAAAGTCGTATTTGGTGTGGTATTTGGGGGGGTCAAAATTGCCGAAGACCTTATAGTCTGTATCAAATGCTTCGTTTACAGAAATAACCCCGTTGTCTATAGCCTCTTCGATGATGGTACCGATCATTTCGGCCCCAAGAATGGATTTGTTTTTTCCTTGGTAGAAAAGCTCCGCCTCCAGGCTTTTGGTTTGCTGGGTCACCAGGAAATACGTGCCGGCCAGCATGATGACCAGAATAAGAGCATTAACGAGCAAGGAAATTTTTACGCCGATTTTTCTTGAGATGAATCCCAACATGGCCTGACCCCCTAAGCAGCTAAAATAATATTTTTTTAATAAAACTATGCCCGGAAAGGCGTTGTCTTTCCGGAAGAATGATACCGGTTGATCCGCGAAGAGGCCCCGGAAAAGGCCTGCCCTTAGGAAAACCGGGGATTATTCGGGTTTTTATAGCCGATACGACGGAATTTGAAACAAAAGATTTTTCCGGGCCCATATAACAGCTTCTGCATTAGTTGCGACGGTATCCGACCCGAATGGCGCCCCAGTGCTTGCCCTGAATATAGATCGGAACGGACAGATCGGAGATGGTCTCGCCGGTATCGCGTTCATATGTCTTCAGCAAATAAGGCTTCGTGTTTCTTGCGGCTGCCAGTCCCGTCTGGTCATTGTATATTCGTTTCGTCCGGTTATGTTTGATGTTGTAGTCATCGTTGTTTGTAAGCGGACGTGAGTATTTTGAGTTGTGGGTGGGAAGGTACCCATTGCGGTCGACGGCCACCACGTATAAGAACCACGGCTTCTGTTTCAGGTAGTCGTCCAGGATAATCCGCAGAACCTTGTCGGTATAACGATCGTATTGGGTGTGGTATTTGGGCGGGTTGGTGTCCGGGATCGGAATGTAGAATGTATCAAAGAGCTGGGCCAGGGAGAGGATGTTGGAGTCCAGGAGTTTATTAAGTTCGGCCACCACATCTTCCCGGCATTTAACGGCGGTTTCTCTCGCCACCTGGTCGATGCCGGTCAGGGTCGTTTGAGCACCGATTACGCCGGTGCTCAAAAAAAGGAAAAAAAATATCGCGATTCCTGAAAACAGAGAAGAATTAAAGCGCAATGGGTTTCTCCTTATAAAAATTTGATTGAGGTTTGCCGGAAAACGCTAACATTTTTGAACCACGGGCCGACGGGGGGTGTTTGATATGGCAGAAACCAGGTATAGCCGGCAGAGCAATCGCGTGGTTACATCCCCCGGCTCTTTATTTCCTCGAGCATTCGCTTTTTAAAGTTGCTTCCTTCTTTGTCTCCGGGAAGCTTCTGCGCTGTCCGGTTTACAAGATCGGCCGCATAGGATCTCGGGACCCGGTTTAACGGAAAGGCTAAATCTTCGGCCGCCTCCTCGATGAGCATTTTGCCTAAAGGGCCGGCCAGCTCGACAAGGACGGCCTCGGCTTTTTCAATGAAAGCCGGATCAAGGAAATTTCTCTCGTCTTCAACTTCCTCAATCAGTTTCAACTTGAGAAGCTTGGTAAAACTTTGTTTGAAAACCTCCGGCTCGAGGTTCACTTCAGCTGCAACTTGCCGCAATGCTTTTTTCTCATCCACCGCCGCAAGCAGGGTGAGCATATTTCGGTCTAATGTGAACTCATTGTTTCTGTTGACATTGGATCTTCTGAAACGGGAGTCGAGCAGGTTGGCCATAGAGCCCCCTCTGATACGGGAATAGTATAAATTATACCTTCATAACCGAAACGAAATAAAAAGATTGCTTTCTTGGTATGGCAGTTGATGCCACTGTATTCGTTCGTTGATAATGACTGAAGATCATTGATGCAACAAATAAAAACAGCTTTGTTTGCGTAGGGTTTATTATGGTGCGAATGTGTCTGCTAAAAACCGCCGCCGCAAGCTGAAAGGTAAAAGCCGCTGTCTGGGGCCGGAAAACGTAGAAATCAAGTAACAGTCTTTAATCGTCCTGCTATTGATTTCCTAAGCGAATTACTTATATAATTTTTTATTTCAATTAACATTCTTAGCAGCGCCATGTCAAGTATAAAGAACCGCAGGGGGCTGATCCAATAATCCTCGGGTTCGTACCGATTTTAGTCGTAAAAACAGCAATGAAGCCGGCCGTATTTCAGGAATTCAGCACATCACGGACCTTTTGGGAAAGCTCCTTCATCGTATAAGGTTTGCCGATAAAATGGATGCCCTCATCCAGAACCCCATGGTGAGCAATGACGTCTTGCGTGTACCCGGAGGTATAGAGCACTTTCAGGCCCGGAGAAAGGGCCTTCATCTTTTCGGCCAGTTCCCGCCCGTTCATGTCGGGTATCACAATGTCTGTCATTAACAGATCAGGCGGCGCGCCAAGCCGCTTAAACCATTCCATCGCATCCGTTCCGTCTTTGGCGGGTATAACCGTATATCCCTGTTCTTGAAAAACAGACCCCTCAGTTTATCCAGTCCTTTTCAAGCGAGGAACTGGAGAGGACCGGGGCCAATAACGTGATCGATGCCCTGCGAAAAGTCGAGGGGCTTTATTACCAGGCTTATGCGCCCCTGGGCATCAAGGCCGGCATGGAGAGTAATGTATCGATTCGGGGGGTTGAGGGTGGGGAACTGATTCTAATCAATGGCATGCCGATCCAGAATGCCGGCAACCAGAACTATCAACTCTATAATTGAGAACTGAGACTAATTTGAGATAAAAAATCCGTTCAGGTTTGCCTGAACGGATTTAATCGCTTGGAAGGAAATAATAAATCGTAAGGTTAGCGGATATCGTTCGTCCAGTTCCGTTTTCAGTGAATCTTTCTGGAACGTTTTTTTGATGTCGAAACAGAGCCCGGGAACGCCGGTAAAAACGACCTGTTTGCCCAGGAGCATAAGTTCCCGGGCAATGGCCACCGCGAGATGGGTTTTCCAGGTGCCGCAGTTACCGTAAAGATAGAGACCGGGGAAATCCGGTCGATGATTTTCCGGGTACTGTTTGCAAGCCTGAACGCATTTATAATTTTCCCTACTATGAGAATGCATCACCGCCTATTGAGTTTTTTGCATTGCCATCATTACTGAATCAAAGTCAGAAAGATTCCCGCTGCCATGACGGTGCCAATAACGCCTGCCACATTGGGGCCCATGGCATGCATGAGGAGATAATTCTTCTTGTCTTCTTTGGCGCCCATGGAATGCACCACCCGGGCCGCCATGGGCACGGCCGACACGCCTGCGGCCCCCACCAGGGGGTTGATCTTTTTGCCCTCCTTTAAAAAGAGATTCATGAACTTGGCGATCAGCACACCGCTTGCGGTGCTGATCATGAACGCCACAAGGCCCAAAACGAAGATAAATATCACGTCCGGGCGCAGAAACTGCTCCGCGTTCATGGTCGCGCCTACGGGAAGGCCCAGAAAGATGGTGGATATGTTCATGAGCTCGTTCTGTGCGGCATGGCTTAATCGCTCCACCACCCTGGATTCGCGGAACACGTTTCCCAGCATGAACATGGCCATTAGCGGGGCTGCCGCGGGAATTAAAAGGATAATCATGAGGGATGCCAGAAAGGGAAAAAGGATCTTCTCTAGCCGTCCGACCTTGCGATTGGTTTTCATCCGGATGGTGCGCTCCTTTTTGGTTGTGAGAAGCCGCATCACCGGGGGCTGGACAATGGGGACCATGGCCATATAGGAATAGGCGGCCACCGCGCAGCTGCCCAGCATGTGCGGTGCGAGCTTTGCGGCCAGATAAATGGTGGTCGGCCCGTCCGCCCCGCCGATGATCCCGATCACAGCGGATTCGGCCAGATTAAAGCCGAAGATGTGAGCGGACAAAAAGGTGATATAGACCCCGACCTGGGCGCCTGCGCCAAGGAAAAGCAGCTTGGGATTGGCCAGCACCGGCCCGAAATCCGTCATGGCGCCGACGCCCAAAAAAATCAGGGGCGGGATGATTTCCCACTGAATCCCGTAGTGATAAAAGCGCCAGATGAGGCCCTCCCCCGGTTCCATGAGCCCGGTGATCGGAAGGTTGGCCAGAAGGATGCCAAAGCCGATGGGCAGGAGCAGCAGGGGCTCGAACTCCCTGGCAACGGCCAGGTAGACCAAAACAGCGGCAATCAGCCACATGATCAGCATCTGGGGCGTAAGGTACAGAAAGCCGGACATGTTGACCAGCTCGAATAGGTTGCTCATTATTTCTGTTCCTCGTTAGCCTTGGTTTTTTTCCCGATCCGGGCCGTTACCACCCCCGTGACCTGCACGGTGAGGTAGAGCAGAAAAATACCCAGCATCACGCCGCAGATGCCGGCAATACTAACCTGAACCGCCTGCCACATGAAAAACTCCTTTTTACCCCGGATGGTTCGTGCTTTTTTCTCC
>JAGYOT010000166.1 GCA_018399455.1 Desulfobacterales bacterium | reverse complement strand
TGAGGGAGAAGGAGGCGTAGAGCCGGAGGCGGATACGATCACGGCGCTGGCCACGGGACGGCCGGCCATAAGTTCAGCATGGATGAATTCCAGGAGTTCGCGCATGACGTTTTTTCAACCTTTCTCATCAGGCATCAATCCTCGCGCCGGTCACGCCCCTGCCGTAAGTTAAGGGGGAGAACAGGCAAGCCTGCATTAAATGATACCATCTCTTTCCCCAAAATGCAAAGAGCGGGGACAGGCAAGCCTGTCCCCGCTCTTTTTTGGTTATTCATTTCAAATACGGAGCGGCAGTCCGTATGCATTTGACCCACCGTTGACATCGGGCCGGGATTTTTCCGGGACTGCTTATGGACAAAAGTCTTGTCCGTTGATATCCTTGTTTTTCAACATAGACGCCAGGGGAGAAACAATGAACCGCAAAGATCCGCGTGAGGAAGCCAAGAGCGCTGCAAACATCAGTCCGTATGAGTTCGGCGAATACACCTATGACCAATATGTCCAACGGGCGATCCGGTTTCATGGCTATCCGGCCCCCGGGATCATCGTTGGGGGTTACATGGTTGCTGCCGCAAAGAGCTATCTGACCCCGGGTATTCTTTTCGATGCGATATCGGAGACCGCCTGGTGCCTGCCTGACGCCGTGCAAATCCTCACTCCCTGCACCGCAGGCAACGGGTGGCTTAAAATCCTTGACCTGGGTATCTTTGCGGTAAGTCTTTACGACAAAACGAACGGCAGGGGAGTTCGAGTCTCCCTGGATGCGGAAAAAATCAGCCGATACGGCGAAATTGCCGCCTGGTTTCTCAAGCTCAGGGGAAAAAAAGATCAGGACTCCGGGCTTCTGGCCGAACAAATCCGGGAGGCCGGCGCCTCAATCTGCTCTGTTGAGCATGTCCGCATCCATGAAGACTTTCTCAAAAAAAGAAGCAAGGGCAGCGTCGGCCCATGTCCAAGGTGCGGCGCCGTATACCCGTTAAAACACGGCAGCACATGCCGGCTCTGCCAGGGGCAATCCCCCTATACCCGGCGGGAGGCAATGAGGCATTAAGGCATTGAGGCACTAAGTTGTTGACTTTTCTATCTTATTTTTTTATACGCCTGAGTCTTGAACTTTGAAGTTACTTAGAAGCTTGATAATCATTGGCCCGCTCCTGTTATGTGGGCTACCCTATCGCTTTCTATTGTATCACAGAAACGCCGGATCAAAACTTCGGCGTAAGCTGATCCGATAATAAAATGAGAGAGGGGCTTGAAGAGACGAATAAGGCTTATTCCCTCAAATATCGGCATCACGCCTAATTCATGATACCCGCTGGAAAGTCCGAGATGGGCAATAATGCAGGCACCTTTCTCGTTCACGATTCGGTTCATTGAAGTCTCCATCATTTCCTTTTCAAAAACCGGCAGCGGCGGCCCTCCAAACGTAACCACAGATCCGATTTTCTTGCCCTCAAGCCCATGAACGGTGTTCAGATATCGGACCACCGGCTACGAGGGCTGCCCCCACCTGGGACCGCCGATACAAATTCGGTCAAACCCTGAAACATCCGGATATTGAAGGGCAGCGATGGCCTCTTCTACCTGTTTATAATTGGCGACGTATCGTTTTCTCAAAGAAACGTTGAACGAACTGAAAAAAATAAGCGGATAATGATGAATATCTTTAAAGATTTGGCCGATGCAGGAGTTTTCACTGATGACCGCCAATCTTTCCACAGCAATCCTGTGCCCGCGCTTCGCAAGCCTGCATTTTACTTCGTTCATCAGTTTTTCTGTAAAACCCGTGCGGGAATAATAGGCCATGAGAATGTTTTCATGGGACCCGGCCGGCGCAAAGCGCCGGCCTTGCATAACACCGGGTAAAGAAAAGGTTTATCAAAAGCGGTATTCCGTCCCTATCTCAAAACTCCTTCCCGGCATGGGGTAGCCTTTGACATACGCGTAATCCTTGTCAAAAATATTCCGAACAGCCGCGTTCAGGGAAATCTCTCCCAGATCACGGAACTGCAGGACCCGCTTTTCAACGGTCAGGCTTGCCACGGTAAAACCGCCTTTTTCAATTACCTGCGGCTCAGTCATGGTCATCCAGTCATAGTTTTCCCAGTCTTCAACATCCTGCTTCCCGGTATAGGCAAAACTTATCCGCGCGGCAAAACCATTATTGTCAGAGACAGAAAGGCCGTAGGTCAGCAGCAGGTCAGACGTATATTTCAGATCATCACCTGTCTCATCATCCTCATACTCGGTAAGGTAAGTGAAATTGAAATACGGCCTGATCTTCCAATGCCATTTCAGCAGCCTGCCCAGATGGCAGGACAAGCTCCCTTCAAATCCTGAGACTGTGGCTTCCCCCAAGTTTTCCCAGGTGGTAACGCCCTCCTCACCGGGAACCGTTTCGATCTTATCTTCAAAATCATTATAAAAATAGGTGAGGGATGCGTTAAGGGCGCGGTGATACCAATCCACTCCGACCTCATAGGTGTCGCTTTCTTCAGGATCCAGGTTCGGATTGCCCCGGTATGGAATAAATTCCCCGTAATTGCCGGCCAGCTCGCTGGCAGAAGGCATCCTGAATCCCTGGCTATAGCTGCCCCGCAGTTTCAGGTTGTCCAGGACGAACCATGAGGCCCCAAGCTTTGGGCTTAAATTGTCATCATCCTCCGTGCCGCCCTGTCCCTCTTTGACATCGACTTCATAATCATCATAGCGAAGCCCGCCTGTAATGATAAGCCGATTTTGAAAGTATTTGGCTTTGCCCAGAAGGAAATAGGAGGGATTGTCATACTCGGTTTCATTGGGGGCGTAGTCCTGCTCAATCTCATAGTTTATCCAGTCCATGCCTGCCGTGAGGGCATATCGGCCGGGATTCCAGGTCATCTGGGCCTGGGCGCCTTCATGGTCCGTCTCGGTTTCGCTTTCCAGACCAAACTCCGGATCATGCCAGTCGTATTCATCTTCCCCGACAAAATACCTGGCCTTCCATGAAAAAAGCCCACCCCGGACTTCACCGGTATAGATAAAATCAATGGATTCATTGGAGTTGTCAACATAGTCATCCGGATCATTCTGGCTCAAATAATACGGACTTCCCGCATAATCCGCATCAAATGCCGTATATATAAGTCCGACCCGGTGGTTCGGCAGAAACTCGTATCCAAAATTCAGGCTGATGTTTTCCTTTTCATCATATCCGGTATTATCATAGCGTTCGCCATCGCCCGTGTCATAATCATCCATTATGCTTCTGCTGAAACTGCCCGAAAAATCAAATCCATTGACTTCTCCCGAGAAACCCGCAGCCGCTTTCTCATACCCGAAACTGCCAAGGCTCCCTTTTACATAAAACCCCGGCGCACCCCTGCCCTGTTTGGTAATCACATTGACCACGCCTCCGATAGCGGCGGATCCATACTCAACCGAGGCAGGCCCTCTGATAATTTCTATCCGTTCAATGTTTTCCGTCATGATCTTGGCCACGTTTCCGGTCCCTGCCCGGCGGCCGTTGAGCAGGATAAGCACCTTGCCCTGCAGGTCGTTTCCGGTAGCCGAGGTCCTGAAGCTCCGGATTCCAATAGATGTATCGTTTCCCGGGTATTTGGTTATATGGCCGATATTCTCTTCAGCCAGTAAATCCCCCAGATCCTCGGCGGGCGACATTCTGATCATTTCTTCGTCCAAAACCGTGACGTTGGCATTGACCTCCGCCACAGTCTCGCCCAGGCGTGTGGCGGTCACGACAATGTCTTCGAGGGCTGTTCCCGAATCCGTTTCCTGACTGTCTTCTTCCGCCAGAAGCGATACCGGGAATAAAAAAATCAACATACCGATTAAACACATGATCCATTTGTTCATACGTTTCCTCCTGCTTTCATCGCCTGTTATTTTGTCCGGATGCAGGGCATCTAAAAAAAACCCCGGACCGATTTGAATCGATCCGGGGATGCCCGTTTTATCCTCAGAACTTATACGCCGGGGTTTGATCCGCGCAAATACCGGCATGTTTTTCAGGCAGGTCTTCTGACTTTTGGATCCTCCTACTCACCGCCCCTTCCCCTTCCAAAACGGAAAAGTGGGACCATGCGGCTTTCGTCCCCAATTACAGCGGCGGGCCCGTCCCCGACTTTAACGGGGTTCCCTATTAAGCAGCAAAGGCACCTGAAAACGCAAGTCTCTCCTATAACCTATAATGAAAAAGAAAAGCAATGCAAAAATGCAAGTTCATACTTTACGCAAAGGGTAAATTTTGTTATTTGCATGGTTTATTTGCAATTGAATCAATGCCGACAATCTCATGACAAGGAGACTTCACATGCACGGAAACTCTATAGGCAAACGAGGATTAAGGCGGTTTTTCGGAATATCGCTTATCGCTCTGATTATCTTATTGTTAAATTCTGCTGTCGTTTTTGCCAAACCGGTCTTACCGGAACAGGCAAAAGCGGTCGTCAGCAACTGGCTGAAAATCGCTCCGACGCCCCTGGAAACCAGGTTTGCAGAACCCCGGGTCAGCCGATTGGAGGCATTTAAAGAAAACGGCACCAACCTGTACTACATCGTTTATCTGCAGCAGGAAACCGGTGAAAAAGGGTTCGTGGTCGTTCCGGGAGATGACCTGATAGAGCCGATTGTCGGCTTTTTTCCCGATGCAACAGAATACACTCCCTCATTGACCAATCCGGTGGGCGCCCTGGTGCACCAGGACCTGTCCGGCCGCATGAATAAAGCCCTGTCCATCCAAAACCAGGATACCCCGCAGGGCACAGAAAGTGAGGGATTGACCGGGGATGCAGCAGAATCCGAAGCCTCTAAACATACCGAAAAGTGGCGCTATCTTGAAACCGCCGACCGTTCCCAACTGGATTACGGCACAGCCGCAATTGATGATGTGAGGGTCGCGCCCCTGCTCTCCAGCCAGTGGTCACAGCAAACCGCTTGCGGAAACGCCTGTTACAATATTTTTACTCCCAATAATTATCCATGCGGCTGCGTGGCCACGGCAATGGCGCAGCTTATGCGCTATTTTGAACATCCCGCAGCTTCGGTGGGCACCCCTCAGTTTACCGTTTACGTCGATGATGTTGAGCAGACTGAAGCCCTTCTGGGCGGCGACGATGCGGGGGGCCCATATTCCTGGAGTGATATGGATCTGACCCCGGACTGCTCAACCACCCTGGCAGAGCGTCAGCATATCGGCCGCCTGACCCACGACGCCGGGGCGGCCGTAAACATGTCCTACACGGAGAACGGTTCCGGTGCGAACACCCTGGCCGCAGCAGACGCTTTTGAAAACACGTTT
>JAGYOT010000165.1 GCA_018399455.1 Desulfobacterales bacterium | reverse complement strand
CTTTCCATGCGGATAATGGTTTCATCCTCGTAGAACTGGAATTGATCCATCTCGCCGTCTTTGTTGTTGTCGGTTTCAAGGCGCTGAATCCGGTTTTTGGAATCAAACCAGGCCACGTGATCAATTTTTCCGTCTTCGTCCGTATCCTTTTCCACGCGCCTGCCCCCGGCAGCCATCGAAATAGCGGCAAGGCCCAAAACGGCGAACACGATGAGCAGGCCGAGGAGGCGGCGCCGGCGCCGGTGCTTGAAAGCTGGTATTATGATCCGATGCATTGTTTTGTTTCCCTGACCGTCCAGTAACCATTCGGAGCAATCGGGCCTGAAAAAAAAGCCACGAAAACGAGTGCAGACTTCTGTCTGTCTTCGCCTTCGTGGCTTTGAGGACTGCCCGAAATAAATGTATAGAGCGCGTATTGCTGCGCGCTTATGGCCTATTTTAGAGGCTGCGGTCCGGTTTTTCCCGCGCCGAAATGTACTTTAACTTTTCGGTGTTCGCCCCGTATCATTTATTCCGGGGCCTTCGGTTCATATTTATTCTCGAAAAACAGGCACCAGGGAGAATATACTCACCCGGATGATTTCTTATCATCAATAGTTCAAATGCCAGGCGCTCTGTACCGAAAAATTAAAGAATACTTCAGCAATATGCATGTGTCAATAGAAATTTGGGGTTTCTATTGCCGGGTCATCTGTTACGCGTCTGCGCGCTCATACCCTGCGCGGTAGGCGTCGCTGTGGAATTCATAGTAGCGCGTCCCTATGTCAGGGTCAAAGGCGGCGCGATGGTCCATACATCCTGGAAATAGCCCGAGAAGATTTCATAAAAATTCTCGTTGTCATCATCGCCCTGCGCCCGGTATTCCCCGCCGATTGAAAAAGAATGGTTTTTTATCAGATGGCAGTCCAGGTACTTATGGAATGAATACGGCAGAGACCGGCACAAGCGATCTTTCATGCAATTGAACCAAGGGCAGGGGATATAAAAACACTGGATGTAAAAAATGCTTGACAATCATCATCGCGCATGTTTATAGTAAGAAAATGTTAGAGAAGACTAACAAGAAAAGAAGGTAGATATTGTCTGTTCCGAAGACACTGAAAAATCAGGAAAAGCCCTTGACCCCGGTCATGGAGGATTACCTGGAGGCCATTTTTGACCTTGACAAAGAGAAAAAAGTGGTGCGGGTCAAAGATATCGCCAAACGGCTTAACGTAAAGATGCCCACCGTGACGAGCATGTTAAAGACGCTCAGTAAACGGAGGTTGGTGCATTATGAAAAATACGAATACGTGGAGCTGACCGGCGAAGGATTTAAGGTCGGCCGGGAGATGCGGCGGCGGCACGGGATTTTGTATCGGTTTCTGCCCGATATTTTAAAAGTCGACGGCCACCTGGCGGATGAAGAAGCCTGTAAAATGGAGCATACGCTTAGCGACGGCACGCTGGACAGCCTCACCGACTTTATGGCCTTTGTCCAGGAGTGCCCGCGGGCGGGGGAAAGCTGGCTCCAGAACTTTCAGGAGTACCGCATTCACGGTTTCAAGCCGGAAAAGTGCAAAGGCCGGACCGATGGGTTTGCCTGCGAACTCAAAAACCGGGTTGAATCCCTGGAGGAAGACCTGCCCTCGGGCGATGAATAATAGCGAAACCAGTTAGACCGCCTTTTGGAACAATCAGGGCGGTTATTTTTAGGGGTATAAAGTTAGAATATTAAAACAAAAAAAGGGGTTACTAATTAAATGGCGGCGGACAAACAGGATTTGATTTATGCGGTAAATGAAAGTGTTAAGGATTTGCAGAGCCGGATTGATACGCATTGCTCCCTGGTTGCCGCGGTTTTGGCGGCAGATGCGGACAGAATCAAAGCGCGGCAGGCTCTGCCGTATTTCAACCTTTGTCCTTCGCTGACGCGTGAGCAAAAACTCAGACAGGCTATTCAGGAAGCCATCGAAGTCCTGGAGCAGAGCCGAAAGTCTTTTAAATCCAAACAGTTGGAATCTTTACGAAAAAAACTGACGCAGACCCTGATCGATATGGAATAACTGTTTTCTCGTCATCTTACGGTCTCCGGCGTTTTGTGGCGCGGGGAAAGTGAAGGCGTACCGGATGATACTGAAAACCGGATCGTGGTGCGCTTTTTTTTTAATCGTTTTTGAAACAAAGGATGGAGTCAATGCGAACCGGTTGTGGATTGGTAGATGCAGAGATTGGCGGTCGCCCGGGCTCGGGCGAAGCCTGCGCCGGCAAAATGGAACGTCTGTGTTACTGGGAATTCGACCATTTTCTGACCTGCCCGGTGGTCGGTACCTGCCTGACCTTCTCAGAGCAGCAGCAGGTACTCAAAAAGGCAGGCGTTTCACCAAAAAAGAAAACCCCGTTTGAGATCCATGAAGTGCTGGTCGCCAGCTCGGAAGATGAGAACCGCGTTTCAAGCAAGGTGGATCATCTGTTGGTCCGTAAATATGAACGCCGGACGAAAACGTTATTTGAGCTGGAACTGGGCGAATTAATGCAGAAGTGGCGGGATCAATTTGCCGCTGGTGACTATGATGCCGTTTTATGGGCGATTGCATCACGGCCCGGTCTTCCCGCAAAATATCACCGCGAGGTTTTCGGCGCCATTCATATGGCCATGCACAGCAGCGCGGAAGCCCAGGCTCAGTTTAAGCGCCGGCTGGCAAGCAGAGATCAGACAATCCGGAGCCTGCAGGAGCGGATCAAACAGGCAAAACAGGGCCGGCTGAGCCTGAAAAAGGAACGGGACCGGCTGGCTTCTGACATCGCGGGGCTGGAAAGGCGGTTGGCCGTTGAGAAGCAGGAGCGGTCTGAGCAGGAGGGTTCGCTTGCCCTCATTCAGGAGCAGGACCGCAGCTCGGCGCTTCAGGCGGAAAACGATCTGCTGCGAGCCCAATCCAAGGATCTTGAAGCGACAAATCAATCAAAGCAACGGCGGATTTCAGCCCTTCAAAAAGAAAATGCCTTGCTTGCCGACCAGCTTGATCAGCAGCGGGAGCTGAGCGCGCAATTCAAAGAAGAGGCCGAATGGATGCTCGCCCGTTTCTCCCGGCTTAACCGTTGCGACCGGAATTGTCCGATCTATGATTTGTGCAAGAAACGGATCCTGGTCGTCGGCGGTATCACCCGCATGGAATCGCTTTACCGGCAGTTAATCGAAAGCAGCGGAGGCGTGTTCGAGCATCATGACGGGTACATGAAAAACGGTGTCAAAAACCTTGAAGGCCAACTCAAACGATCGGATATGATTGTCTGTCCGGTCAACTACAACAGCCACGCCGCCTGCAGCGTTGTCAAAAATCTCAGCAAGAAGCACCGGAAGCCCGTTTATATGCTGGCCAATTCCAGTCTGAATGCGGTTTCCAAGGTCATTTGGGGACAGATCGCGGATGAGGGTGTAAAAGCCGTTTCACCACCCGGAAAAGATGCATAAGGATCTAGGGATGACGGGCCGCTAAAAACAAAATAAAAGATAAGGACGGAGTGCCGCATGAAAAATAGTATCAGTCAGATTATCCCTGTGCTTGGGCACGTTCAAATGGAGACCCTTCGGCGGGACGGCTGCGGCCTGATCAACTGCAGGTCCAGGCAGAACCGGAGGCGATCCGTGCATGAGGAAATCCAAAACATCCTGGATGCCCGCTCAAGCAGCTGGCAGCAGGGAATCAGCACTTGATGGCCTTGAAGAAAAAAAAAGTTTGAGGGAACCAGGTCCGGCAAAAAAAAATAAAAAAACAGTTGACAATTTTTTTTTCACATATTAATTAGACCCTTCTTTTAGAATTAGAAAATTCTAATTCTAAAAATGGATGTCTTACGGTCTTCGGCTTTTTAAAGCGCGGAGAAAGTGAAGGCGTAGCTGGTGACGGGATGTCCCCGGGGTCCGGTTGCGCTTTTTTTGTTCAACATGAAGGAGGGCGAAAACAATGACACTGGACCAATTAAAACCGGGCGATGAAGGCTTGATTAAAAAACTGTCCAGCCGGGACAAGCTGGGGCGGAGGCTGATTGACATGGGTATCTATCCGGGCCAATCCATCAAGGTCATCCGGAATGCACCCCTTAACGACCCCATGGAAGTGCAGCTGAACGGGTATTTTATTAGTCTGAGGCATGAAGAGGCAAAATTTGTGGAGGTCGCGAGTTGAAAACAGATCAGAATATCCTGCTGGCGCTTGCCGGACAGCCCAACTCCGGCAAATCAACGGTATTTAATGCGTTCACCGGCGCCAGCCAGCATGTGGCCAATTATCCCGGAGTCACGGTGGAAAAAAAAGTGGGCTGGTATTCCCATAACGGGAATAAGGTCGAAGTGGTGGATCTGCCGGGCACCTACAGCCTGACCTCGTATTCGCCGGAGGAACAGGTGGCCAGGGATTTTATTCTGCGTGAAAATCCATCCGTGGTGGTTAATGTGATGGACGCGTCCAACCTGAGGCGATGCCTTTTTCTGACCTTCCAGTTGATGGAGATGCAAACCCCCCTGATCCTGAACCTCAACATGATAGATCTGGCCGGCAAACGCGGGATTCGGATCAATACGGCAATGCTTTCCAGGCGGCTTGGCATACCGGTGGTGGCAACCAATATGAAGTCCGGTTATGGCAGAAAAACGCTCCTGAATACCATTTCCGAAACAGCCGGGAACGGGGCCACGCACATAGGGGTTAACATTGACTACGGGGAAATGGAGCCGGTTTTTCGGGATATTGAAAAGAAACTGGCTGCTGAGCTCCCTGATCTGCCGGCCAAATACCCGCTGCGGTGGGTGGCCATCAAGCTCATGGAGGGTGATGCCGAGATGAGGGATTTGCTGGCGGAAAAGCACCCCGAACCGGAGGCTTTTATCGATGCGGTGGAAAACTGGCGGGCGGATTTTGAATCAGGCAACGGCGAAATCCCGGAAATGCATATTGCCAACCGCAGATACCAGGCGGCGGAGCAGGTCGCCAAATCCGCCATGGAATATGAAACGCGCGACCGGCTGCCGTTTTCGGACCGGATTGACAAGCTGGTCTGCCACAGGCTTCTGGGGCCGGTAATTCTGGTGGGGGTGATCTGGCTCCTCTATTACCTCTCCATTGTTCAGGGCTACCATCTGACCAATTACACGTGGCCGCTTCTGGCAAAAATCCGCAGTTTAACCGAGGCTGTAATGCCTGCGCCGGGATTTATCGAAATTCCGCTGATCCGTTCGTTTGCCCTGTGGTTTGTGGACAGCATCAATGCACTGCTGAATTACATCCCCATATTTTTTATTCTGTTCGGCCTAATCGCCGTCCTGGAGGACTCCGGCTACATGCCCCGC
>JAGYOT010000164.1 GCA_018399455.1 Desulfobacterales bacterium | reverse complement strand
GAGGTCGTAAATTTTATTTCTGGCGATTTTAAGTGAGGTCAAAACCGGCGCCCCCCGCCGTTCCGTGCCGAATGTCGGCGTCATCACGACACCGGCATATTCTGAGAAAAATGCCGCGTTTGCCACAATTTTGGCTGCGGTGATCGCCCCCTGGCCACCGCGGCCGTGCCACCGGATTTGAATGATATCGTCTCGCATGGTTTACTCTTTTCGGAGTTGGCCGGTTAATGTCGATAAAATTGTCGGTATTGTCCGCAAAGCCCAAAAATTATGAAAATAATTGGTTTTGTCAAGCCTTTTAAGCCGTTTTGGGCATTGATGTATCAGAGTTGCAATAGAGCGGCAATAAACAAAAGGCTGAAGAAACCACGGACCATTTGCAGGCCGACTGGTTTGCTGAAAAATACCAGCCCGCAAAATAGCATTGTTTTGGCTGGAATAACAATTTTTTTTCCGCTTACGTTAAATTTTCTTGATCATCCGCATATGAGTGATAGAAATAATAAGTTGTATACTTTATTATAATTAATAGACCATGAATTTTGGAGAAGGTCATGACACTGAGTATTAAATCCGCCGATCAGTTGAAAGAATTGCCGAATGAATCCGAATTGAATTTTGGAACGCTTTTCTCCGATCACATGTTCAATATGGATTATAATCCGGAGAAAGGCTGGCATAACCCCCGTATCGAGCCGTATCATGCGTTTTCAATGGACCCCTCGACGATGGTGCTCCATTACGGCCAATCCATTTTTGAAGGGTTGAAAGCATTTAAGACCCCTTCCGGCGGCGTCAATCTGTTTCGGCCCCGGGAGAACTTCAAGCGGTTTAACCGTTCAGCCCGAAAGCTGTGCATACCGGAGCTGGATGAGGGGTTTGCCCTGGAGGGCTTGGTTGAGCTGTTAAAGCTGGAAAAGCGATGGGTGCCAGGCGTGCCCGGAACCTCGCTCTACATTCGGCCCACCATTATTGCCACAGATCCGTTTCTGGGCGTTCGTGCCTCCTATACTTACCGTTTTTTTATTATCCTCTCGCCGGTGGGCGCCTATTACAAGGAGGGATTTAATCCGGTTAAAATCTGGGTGACGGATAAACATGTGCGCGCGGTGCGCGGGGGCATGGGAGAGGTCAAAACGGCGGGCAACTACGCGGCCAGCCTTTATGCCGGTGAAGAAGCCCATCATAACGGCTATACTCAGGTGCTCTGGCTTGACGGGGTCGAGCTCAAATACATCGAAGAAGTCGGCTCCATGAATATTTTTTTCGTCATCGACAATGAGCTGGTCACGCCATCCTTAAGCGGCAGTATCCTCTCCGGGATTACCCGGGATACCGTCATCCGCTTGGCAAAGAAATGGGATCTGCCCGTCACGGAACGTCGGATCGCGATTGATGAGCTGGTCGATCACTATGAAGCCGGGAGGCTCCAGGAGGCATTTGGATCCGGCACAGCGGCCGTTATTTCACCGGTTGGCGAAATCAAGTACAAGGACAAAAACATGGCCGTGGGCGACGGCAGCGTCGGTCCCCTGGCCAAACGGTTTTTCGATGCCATTACCGATATTCAGTACGGCCGCGCGGAAGATCCCGAAAATTGGGTGCTCCCGCTTGAAACCGCATAAAAGGCACTAAACGGCAAAACCCGGATACTGCTTTTCCGGCAGTCCGGGTTTCTCCCTTCGATATCAGGCCGGGCGGTATTACTTGATTTCGATTTTTTTGGCTTTGCTCTCTTCTGTTTTCGGGACTTTGACTTTGAGCACGCCATCCTTATAAGACGCTTCAATCTTGGCCGGATCTACCGCATCCGGCAGAGTAAACGCCCGCTGAAACTTGCCGTATGAGCACTCTCTTCTGTAATAGTTATCTTCATTGATATTTTTTTCATGCTTGCGTTCACCCTTGAGTGTCAGCACATTTTCTTTTACATCAATGCTCACATCCTCTTTTTTCACCCCGGGCAGCTCGGCTTTGATTACAATACTGTCTCCTTCTTCGTAAGTATCGACTGTCGGACGCCAATCGAGCAGCGCCATTTCCTCTTCTCCGCCTGCCCTGAGGCTAGGGAATGTATCATCAAACAACCGATTAATTCGATCCTGAAGCGTAGGCAGTGTTGTCCACGGATCCCATCGAACCAGTGCCATAATTTCACCCCCTTTTTAAATTGGTTAATATTTCAATTACCTATCTATGCTTTTATATTAAATTTAATACAGGAATGGGCTTCGTCAAGAAGATTAAAAATAAAATTTGATGGCTTCGCAAAACGTCAGTGTACCCCCACGGGAACAGGCTTGAGGCTGTCCCCTCTCAGAGGAGAGGCATGCAGCGCAACGCAGATATTGGACCTTTTGCGAAGCCATTAAATTTAAAACCGGTCTTTTGAAAAGAGGGCGGCTATCGGCCAGGGGCCTGGATAGGATGGAGAGGAGAGGGAGAGCTTAGTCCATCCAGTCTGAGAGCTGTTTTTTCAAGGCCAGGAGTCGTTCTCCATCGGCCTGGCGGACCTCTTCGATTTTTTTGCGGGCAGCTTCAAGGTTTCGTTCCAGCCGCTCAATATAGGCTGTGTTATCCTCATCAATCACAGCGATCAGATCTCTATCGGTCTCGCCCCGATGCTTCGGCGGCGGCGCATTCCGCGCCTTTTCAATCTCCTTCTGCCAGGCAAAAATCTGGTATTCCAGCTTCTTGATCAAAATGTCCTGAAGTGACATGCCCCGGTCCTCATTTCGGATAAAGGCCTATCAAAATATTTAAACACTATAAACATATACGGATTTGAACCAAAAGGCAATAAATGAAAAATAAAACACGCCATTTTGTCTGGATCGAAACAGGCGTAAACTTGAAAGAGCGGGCGGGCGGCATGGGCCGGTTGTCTTAACGGCTCTGTTTTAGCCGGTCTTTCTTAACCGGTTTGGGCCGGGCTCATTTTTTCTTTCAGCCGCAGGGCATCTAAAGCGGCATATCCGTTTTCATCGTTGTCAAAGTAGCAGTAGATGTCAAGACCGCGGTTAAGCCATTGCTGAAACTGACCGGCCCATCGGGAAAGCGCTTCATCCTTATACCGGCCCTGATAGGCGGCTTCCGGGCCGTGCAGACGGATGTAGGCAAAATCCGCTGTTAATTCAGCCGGGGATTGCCGCCCCTCCAGGTCAAAAGTGCAGAAGGCGGCATTGGATTTTTGGAGCAGGCCGTATATTTCCGGATTCCACCAGCTGGCGTCACGGAATTCAAAGGCGAACCGGAAGCCTTTGGGAAGCAGGGCCAGAAACGATGCAAGTCTTTCCGGATTGCATCTCCAGCGGGGCGGGAGTTGAAAAAGAATGGGGCCCAGTTTGTTTTCAAGCCGTCCGGCATGGGCCAGAAAATTGGACAGCGGCTCCCCGGGGTCTTTCAGCTTTTTCATGTGCGTGATGTAGCGGCTGGCCTTTAATGCATAGATAAAACCGGGCGCTGAATCATTTTTCCATTTTTCAAAAGTTTCCTTGCCCGGCAGCTGGTAGAAAGTATTGTTGACTTCCACCGTTTGAAAGCGGTCCATATAAAACGCCTGCCACTGAGAAGCGGGCATATCCTGCGGATAAAAGGGCCCCCGCCAGTGTTTGTAGTTCCACCCGGAGGTGCCGATATGGATTTTTGCTTTCGGCATTTCTGAGGTTCCCCTGTCCGGACCTGACGGCTTCGTCGGGGGTGTATACGATTATATGATAAAAAATAAGGGCTTATTTGCAGCTATGCAAACCCCTTGCCTGAAGACCGTTAATTGCGCCAGCGTGGGGGCACGCGGTCCCGGGATCAGGGCGGGAAAGGTTTGGGCTTTTTGCCTTATTCGGCTCCGGCGGTGCTTTTATCATGCTTGTCGGGAAACAGCTCGACCGGATCGGTGGTCTGCCCTTCATAAAGCGCGATAACGCATTCGGCTATCTCCTCAATCGTGTCTGCATTGGGGTAGAAAACCGGAGTGCGCAATGCAGAGACCAGTGCAATCATGCCAGCATCAATGGCTTTAACGATGTTTTGTTTTTCATAGGTTTGTTCGTGAAGCAGCACGTAGTCTTCAGGACGCAGCAGGTCCGGCTTCACGTTGTTCAGCCGTTTGTCGATAATGGCGAATTCCCTGATTTTAAGGTTTCGCCGGGAATGGTTGCTCGATATTTCAAATTTTTGATGCATAATCTGCCCCTTTATAGCCGGGCCTCTGCCCGGTCCGCTTTGGGAACCAATCTGATTTGGTGCTAGGTTGGCGCGTTGGAAACGGTGGTGAAAAGAATAATATGTCATAAATATAATACATGATTCCCGAATTGGCAAATTTTCCGGAATCCCGGCTTGTGCCCGGCCGTTCGGTTCAGGCTCGCAGTTAAAGAATTCCTTGACAGGCGGAGCGCTTTTTAAAATACTGATCGGCTCCGGCAGGCTTAATTTTAATGAGACAAAGTTCAGACAGGAGGACAATCAAAGTATGCGAGTAACGGATTTATATACGAACCCGAAAAACGGGCCGGCTATTTCAATGGAGTTTTTCCCGCCAAGGGATGAAGCAGCGGCGGAGAAATTCGACGGAATCGTGGACAAGCTGATGGCGCGAAACCCGGACTATGTGTCGGTGACTTTCGGTGCCGGCGGCTCCAACCGGGATGGGTCCTACCAGACGGTAAAGAAGCTGCTGGAAGACAAAAAACTGCCCACCGTGGCCTATATTGCGGGCTATGGGCTGGGTCCGGATGAAATAACCGAGGTTCTGGACAACTACAAGGCACTTGGGGTGGAAACCGTTTTTGTCATCAGGGGGGACCAGCCCAGGGATGAAGGCTTTACCCCGCACCCCGACAGTTTCTCGTATGCATCCGAGTTAATCGGTTTTATAAAGCAAAAATATGATTTTACGCTTGGGTGTGCGGGTTATCCGGAGGGGCATGTGGAGGCCGAAAGCCTTGACAAAGACATTGAGGCCCTGAAAAAGAAGCAGGATAAGGGCGCTGAGTACGTGGTCGCCCAGTATTGCTATGACAACCGGTTTTTCTTCGATTATGTCGAAAAATGCCTGGCCGCCGGTGTGACAATCCCGATAATTCCGGGCATTATGCCGGTTTATACGGTGAAGCTGACCAATATTCTGTCCCGGGTCTGCGGTGCCACAATCATTCCGGAGCTGCAGGAAAAGCTGGATGCGGTAGCGGACAAGGACAAGGAGGCAGTGCTTCAAACCGGCATTGATTTTGCCGTGGATCAGTGCCGCGGGCTGTTGAAAGAAGGTGTCCAGGGCCTGCATTTCTACACCATGGACCGCAGCAAATCAACCTCTGAGATTATCGATCG
>JAGYOT010000163.1 GCA_018399455.1 Desulfobacterales bacterium | reverse complement strand
ATGGGTGAGGAGATGAAACCGATCAAAACCCAGGTGATCGGCAAGAGCCAAAATATCGGCAGCGACGGTTTCGGCATCGTAGCCGGGGCAATCGCCGAGAACCCTCGTGTTGCCGTGACCGCGCATATCCATCGATACCACGTGAAACTCACGGGCCAGCTGATCGGCAACTCCGGGCAGGCGCCAATAAGCCGTATTTTCAATCAATCCATGGACAGCAATAATTGGAAAACCCTTGCCCTGCTCCAGAAAATATATTCTGGCATTGCCTTTGGTAAAGTAAGGCATATTGCCTCCCTGACCCAGATAATACGGTCACATTTGGGTATGAGAGCTCAAACAATAATCCTTCAGTCGGTTCTTAACTTATATTAACGACCGATTTGGAGATTGCAACGCCAGTATCTTCTCCCCCGAAAAAAAACCTTTTAACCATGTGTCAAATTCCGTAAAATTATTTTAACTGAAACCGGTTTTGACAAAGATCATTACCATCGATGGACTGAACCCGTGGAATAAGCAGACATCCATGACTCTCTCCGTTATCTCCCAATCCATTCTGTTTAAAGACCTCCCGCACCATCACCAGCAAGCGCTGATGGCCATTGCGGTGGAAAAACCGGTGGGAAAAAATGAACTGATTTTTTCTGAGGGCGACGAGGGCACCGGATTCTATATTGTGGTTGAGGGACAGATAAAAATCTACAAAATCTCGCTTGAAGGGAAAGAACATATTCTTCACATCTTCGGTCCCGGGGAGCCTTTCGGCGAAGTTCCGGTTTTCTCAGGCGACGTATTTCCGGCCTCTGCTGAAGCCGTCAAACAAAGCCGGGTGCTTTACTTCCCCCGGGACCGGTTTATCCACCTCATCACGACCGACCCCACGCTTGCACTGAACATGCTGGCAGTTCTCTCCAAACGGCTTCGACAGTTTACCATCCAGATTGAAAACCTGTCCCTGAAAGAAGTGCCGGGCCGGCTGGCCGGCTACCTGATTCTGCTCTCAGAAGAGCAGAAGAATCCCTCCGAGGTAATCCTACACATTTCCAAGGGGCACCTGGCAAGCTTTCTTGGCACCATCCCCGAGACTCTCTCACGCATCCTGAAAAAAATGAGTGAACACGGGCTCATCCGGGTTAACGGCAAAACCATTCGGATAACAGATCCTGAAGGATTGGCGTGGCTGGCCGAAACCGGCCGTCTTGATGCATCTGAAAGCTGAGGCAGGGCTCAAAATTTGATTTGTAATCTCAGCCAGGTTTATGCTAAAAGCAAAATTTGATGCAATGGTTCTGATAATTTGATTGATCAAGCATGCGTTTTACTCTTACCTGAGCTTTACTATGCACAGCCGAGACACCTCCCCTCCATTGCGGCCGACTCATATCAAGGCTCTGGGCGATATCGCCTGGGGAACCCACGGCTGCCTGCTCTACGAATCGCCTGAAGGGCTCACAGAAATCATTGTAAATTTTCTACAGGCCGGAATTGAATCCAATGAATCCTGCCTTTGGGTAACATCCGGGGCTGCCTCCCGGGAGATGGTGGAACGTGGCTTATGCGAAGCGGGTGCAGCCAAAAACAGCGGCATTCAAAAGGGCCGGATCGATATCCGTCAGGCTTCTGAATACTACGGAATGGCAAACGCCTTTGACCCGGATACGGCCGTCCATGCCTGGCTCAAATATGTTGAAAACGCAGTAGAAACAGGATATGACGGCCTGCGCCTGGTCATCGAACCCTTTCTGCCGGCCACCATGGGCACCCGGATTACAGCCGGTTATGAGTCTCTGTTTGATCGCCTCCTAAACGACCACCCTATCATCGCCCTTTGCATCTATCCCCTGAGTGAATGTTCGCCTTCAGATATTGTTCATTTAAACAATCATCATGAATACACGCTGATATCAGACCGGGGCAACCTTGAAATTGCCTTTAATTCACGCCGCCAGGAGCTGAAAGCCGTTCGTGATCTATCAGAGCGAAAAACAGCCGAACTCATACTGGAAAAGCAGCAGCAGGAATTGTCCGCCATCTATGAGAATACCCCGAACCCGATGCTGCTTGTCGATAAGGACTGGAAAATCCGCAAAGCCAATGCCGCCAGCGTAAAAATCGCCGGCCGGAGCCGGAATGAACTCGTGGGGATAGGGTGCGGAGATGCGCTTCACTGCATTCATGCAACGGATGATCCCCGGGGCTGTGGATATGGTGATGCCTGTCGGCAATGCGTGATCCGAAACACCATTCAGGATACTTTCCGTTCGGGCACCAGCCGCAAACAGATAGCGGCGGAAATGAGACTTGGAAAAGAGGGCCGGTCCGAGTCCTATCATTACATGATTTCCACCATTCCCCTGGAACTCGGAGAACGACTGGTGCTGGTATGTCTTGAGGATGTAACCGAACTTAAGCGGACACTGAACTCGCTTCGCGAAAGCGAGGCCCGCCTCCGAAGTATTTTCCAGTCTGCTCCCGTCGGGATCGGCACACTTACCCCCGGCACCAACAACAGCCGGATCACAACCCGCGTCATTCGTGACGCCAATGAACGTTTTTGCCGGATGACGGGTTACACTGAAGTTGAAGTCAGGGGCATGGAGGTCAGAGCTCTTTATGAATCTCAAGCGGAATACGAGCGCGTTGGATCCGAGCTTTATTCACAGGTCAGGGAAACCGGCACAGGAAGCGTCGAATCGCGCCTGAAGTGTAAAGACGAAAGCCTGATCAACATCCAGGTAAGCGTAGCGCCGCTTAATCCCCAGGCATGGTCTGAGGGCCTGAACTTTGTTATCATGGACATGACTCAGCTCAAACGGGCCAAAGCCGAACAACAGAACCTGGAAATCCAACTCCGGCAATCTCAGAAAATAGAGGCCATAGGCCAGTTGACCGGTGGCATTGCCCACGATTTCAACAACCTGCTCCAGATCATCAATGGATACGGGGATCTGATCCAGGATGAGCTGGAGGCAGACCACAGGGCACTGCCCGCCCTGAAAGAAATTTTGAACGCAGGCAACCGGGCCGCCAATCTGGTTCGACAGATGCTGGCCTTCAGCCGGCAGCAGATCATGAACATGGATTACATCCATTTAAATGACCTGATCCGCAACCTGCTCCAAATGATTCAGCGCATTATCGGCGAGCATATTGAATTCGAATTCATTCAGGGCCACAGCCTTGGTCTGGTCCGGGCCGATGCCGGTCAGATTGAACAGGTCATCATCAACCTCTGCATTAATGCCCGGGACGCCATGCCCGAGGGCGGACGGCTCACGATTGAAACGTCTAACGTATTCATTAACGGCAATTACTGCAGCACCCATATTGACTCGCCGCCCGGCCGCTACGTGCTGATCTGCATCACGGACAACGGGGTGGGGATGGACGCCAATATCCAGTCCCGTATATTTGATCCCTTTTTTACAACCAAATCAGTCGGCCAGGGGACAGGCCTGGGGCTTTCAACCGCCTATGGCATCATCCGTCAACATGAAGGCACCATCAATGTCTACAGTGAACCCGGCTGCGGTACTCTTTTTAAGATATACCTGCCGATCGCCGAAAGACAGGCCACGGAAGTCGGACACGAAATTCCGGCAAAAACCCGGGGCGGTTATGAGACCATCCTGATCGCCGAAGATGATCAAACGGTCAGAGAGCTCATGCAGACCACCCTGGAGCGGGCGGGTTATACCACCTACACCGCGGAAAACGGGGAAGCCGCCATTGACACAGTTAAAGCATGGAAGGATGAAATTGATCTGGCCATCCTGGATGTGGTCATGCCAAAGCAAAGCGGAAAAGCGGTTTTTGATCAAATCCTGAAGATAAAGCCCTCCATGGCCGTCCTTTTTGCCAGCGGGTACAATGAAAATGCAATTCACACCAATTTTATTCTGGAGGGCGGCATGGAGATGCTTCAAAAACCGTTTGCATCAGAAGATTTGCTGGGTAAAATCAGAAAAATCCTTGACCGGCCCAAATGATTCCCGGGACGAAGAGACGCAGAACAAACAAATGACATCCGAAGAATTTATCGGCATCCGCAAAGAGTTAAACAAAACCCAGCAGCAGATGGCCCGCCTCCTGGGCGGTTCCGTCAAGGCGGTCTGCAGTTACGAACAGGGATGGCGCAGCATCCCGGTCCACGCTCAACGACAGATGCTTTTTCTGCTCTACTTGAAAACAAACCACAAGGGCCGGCCTAAACCCTGCTGGGAAATCATCGGATGTCCGGACATACTCAAACTGAACTGCCCGGCATGGGAATTTAATGCCGGGCATATCTGCTGGTTTATCAACGGCACCATCTGCAGCGGCCGGGTTCAGGCCAACTGGACGGAAAAAATCAGGCTTTGCAAAAGATGCAAAGCCTTTCCGGCTGTTCTGAAAAACACGCTCAACCCCTGAATCGCGCCACCCCTTTGCGTCTTCTTATATAAGAAGCTTTCACCGAAAGCTTATGAACCAATGCCTCACCCGCTGGAGGAACAGGCCGGCGCTTTAAACCCCCCGCTTCCGGTGGGGATGCCATGGGGTCGGATGCCGCAGGCGGAAAGGATTTTTTTCACCTTATCGGATTGGCACTTGGGGCATTTAGGCGGTATTTTATCGGATAAAGAAACCAGCTCTTCAAACTGATGATCACAGTCTTCACATACAAATTCGTAGATCGGCATATACCTCTCCTTGCCTGTCTCACAAATGATGATTAATGATGTTTTTAGATAAGATTATAAAATAAAAGTTTTTCTCAAAAAGTCAAGCCCCCTTCGCTCCCGGCGATTTGCAGGGAAGGCTTTATGGCAGGTTGATCAGATCCGGTACGGATTCGCTTAACGTTCGGTTCATATATGGAGCCAGGGATACGTCATCAGGGCCATCAAAGAATTAGCGGGCGAAAACGGCTGACTCTCACAGGAGCCGCTTTACAAGCACAGGTTTGATTGTTAATGTTACAGATTTAAGAACCAATACGAAAACCTGAATTATCACAGGAGTCATCAATGGATTATATCAGAATCCGGTTAAGCAATGATTTTGATGGCATGGGGGATAACTTCAAGAAAAGTATAAACGATATGTTTCATTCATTGAGCCCCATGTATTCGTTTTCCAGAAACACATGGTATCCGCCGCTTGATATTTTCGAAACACAGAATGAAATAATTGTCATCGCGGAACTGGCCGGTATTGACAAAGAAGAGCTGAATCTTGAAATCAACTCCCGGGCAATTCGGATTTCAGGCCGAAGGTTGGGGATGCCGCCGGCGGAAAAGGGTAAGTACCGACTCGCCGAGATCCAATACGGCAATTTCGAGCGGGTGCTGTATCTGCCGACCG
>JAGYOT010000162.1 GCA_018399455.1 Desulfobacterales bacterium | reverse complement strand
GCCTACTGGCTCCTGACTTCCCGAAGTTATTTAGAAGATTTTACAATGGAAACGGCGGGATATTCAGCCCCGTGGTCTCCTCCAGCCCAAGCATCAGGTTCATGTTCTGCACCGCCTGACCGGCAGCGCCTTTGACCAGGTTGTCGATGACCGACATAATAATCAGCCGATCCTTTGCCTTGTCCACGATAAAGCCGATATCGCAGTAATTGGTACCGCGGACACTCCGGGTGTCCGGGAACCTGCCTTTCTCCAGAATGCGAATGAACTTGCAGTCCGAGTAATAATCAATGATGGCATTCTGGATATCCGTATAGCGAAACGGCCTTGCCAGCTGCGCATAAATGGTTGTCTCCATCCCCCGGGTCATGGGCAGCAAATGCGGCACAAACGTAATCTCCACAGGTTCGCCCGCGGCAAGGGAGAGGATCTCATCCATTTCCGGCTTGTGCCGGTGGCCCTCCACCTTATACGGCTTAAAGGACTCATTGGCCTCACAGAAATGCGTTGTAAGGGAAGTCGAACGGCCCGCCCCGCTGACACCGGATTTGGCGTCCGCAATGATGGAGCCGGGTTCCAGGATTTTATGCTGCATAAGCGGCACCAGCGGCAAAAGCACGCTGGTCGGATAACAGCCCGGGTTGCCGACCAGCTCCGCTTTCCGGATGGTCGCGGCATTAACCTCGGAGAGTCCGTAAACCGCCTTTTCCAAAAGAGCCTTGGCCGTATGCGGCTGGTATACGGATTCATAGCGGTCCGGGTCGCTAAATCTGAAATCCGCTGAGAGATCCACCACTTTTTTGCCCCGGCGAATCAAACCCGGCACAATTTCCATGGGAAGCTTATGCGGCAGCGCGGTAAAAATCACATCCGTTCTGTCACAGAGAGAATCATTGTCAAACGGCTCGCAGACCAGATCCACCCATCCGGCCATGGCCGGATAAATCTGATCAAACGCCGTTCCCGCATAACTCCGCGAGGTAAGCACCGTGAGCGTCACCTCCGGATGACCGGCCAGAATCCTGACCAGCTCCGCCCCGGCATATCCGTTTGCGCCAACAACGCCGGCTCTTATCATACGGCTATCGCTTTCTTTTTTGGAGTTGTATAAATTATTAAAATTATCAGAGTTCGGCCCGCTTTTCAACAGGTTTAATACGAAATGATTTCATGCGGAACGGCTGCAAGTGCTGCCCTGCAGGACTTAAACCGGGATGAAAGGTCGGTTCCAAAAGAAAACGGGATCACCCGGGAGGACATGCCCATGGTTTGGAGGGGATCGATGAAACAAGCACTGCCGCATTGATTCAGGAGTTTCCAGCTCCACCGGCGATAATCCGGGAGCTGATCCGCCCATGCCATGGATACATGCAGATGCGGCAGAAGCGGGGGCCCGCCTGCATCCACCGGAGCAATGCGGGAAAACACGTCGCCATGAGCCACCGGATCTCCCGCGGCCAGGCCCGGAGCCGGACGAATATGCGCATAAATGGTCAAAAGCTCCCTTCCGTCCATATCCGGCACCATGCGGCCGGCCACAACGGTCTGCCCCAAAAAGTCGTCCATGATATGGACAATCCGGCTGTCCCCGGCCATGGGAATACAGGTTGCGGCATCCAGCCGGTAGCAGCTGCCATCGGCTGCCTGGAAGAAACAAAGATCAAGCCCCTCGTGACTGGCATGCCGGTAACCGGGCGAGCCCCACCATTTATCCCATGAGCCGAAAAGCATCCCCGGATAAAAAACAAATTGCTCAAACCCCAGTTGATCCAGCTGATTAACCCGGATCAGCTCAGCGGCAAAACCGTTCTTTTCAGTGAAGCGGTTCAACGGCTTAAAAAGTAAGGCTGTCGGGGGCTCATGGTCACACTGAAAAATGCCCGGTTCTCCGTATACTCTTCTGTCTCTAAATCCGAGCTGATATCCCGGAAGGCGTATCCGACTTCCAGCTCCATCCAGGCCAGGAGCTGATAGCTGAGCGATGCGCTGACACGCCAGACGTCATCGTCTCGTTCCGGCTCAACCTCCGTGTAGGAGTTTCTCTGGTAGCCGGCCAAAAAATGACTGAACAAACGCCGCGCCAGCTGGTAATCAAGAACTCCGGTGACGCTGTAATACTCGGTGAACCCCAGGGTTTCAGCCGCCGTATCCGTCTGATCATATCCATATGCCCCGGAAAGAGACAAAGTATTGCGATCCCGCCAGTTATAGACGGCCTCAAGGCTTCCGGTCAGGCCGTCTTCATCGTCTATATCAACGTCGTCATCATCGTCATCGTTTTCCTGGAAAAAATAGCCCAGGCCGGCACTGATACTCAAATTGGCACTGGCCTCCCATATAAAACCCGCCAACGGGCTGTACACCTGGTAATCCGTGCCCTCATCCGCATAGTTGGTCCATTCATGCGTATAGTCGACATAAATATCCAGATGGGGGCTCAGGCGCTGAATCAGCCTGAGCCGGGCGAAGGTGTCATCATAGTCTTCAGAGTCGTCAAAATCCCGGTTCGTATAGCCCACCTCCACTTCCGTGCCGAACCGGTTTCTCACCGGCCAGTAGGTAACCATCAAACTCGGCTCATAATAATCACTGTCCTCATAGGTCGGATCGTCATTTCTCAGAAAATAATACCTGTAGCCCAGCGCGATCTCGTCCTCCGGGCCGAACTGATGGATCAGGCTCAAATCGGTGCTGTTGGTCTGATAAGGCTCCCTGTCCCGCCGCACGGTGGTATCAAGCTCTGAAAGGGGGACAATCGTATCATAAGCCGGGTCTTCCGTGTAGAGATAATCATTGGTCAGCTCCACGCGGGTCGTGCGGGTTATCCGCCGCATCGCGGTAAGGGAGGCGCTGTGACGCAGTTCATTGTTGTCCGAAAACCGGGAATAGATGGAATAGCTCGGGGTATAGGAAAGCACTGCCTCACTCATCCGTCCCGTAAGACTCAGATCAAATGTCGGGCTTATGGTTGTGATCACCTCGTGCTCTTCCGCATCATTTTCAGCCACCAGGTCAACATTGTCCGTATAGGACGTCTCAACAGACAGGGAAGGATGGAGGGTAACAGCCGCCGTCGCGCTGCTGCAAAACAAAAGCACAAGCAGCAGGCTTCCGACTGTATGGAGAAAGCCAAAATTAATCAGAAGGGGGGTATGTTTTCGCATTCAGGACCCGGCCAAATTTGATTGGGATACCCTATAATAATATAATAACATAAATAGTGCCTGAATAACCTAAAAGACAATGGTTTTCAAGCCTTATTTTGCTCACGCCATGGGCGGTTTCGTGCCGGTCATCCCGGTCCGGGACAGCCATGTCAAACCTGACTTTTTACGAAGCCATCAACTGGAGAATTCAAAATAGCGCCGGGCTTCGGCTGAATTGCCGCCGGCTTCATAAATTCTGCCAATTCGATCGTAATATGCTTTGCGGTTATCCGGATCTTCCTGAACGAGCGATAAAAACATTTCCAGAATCCGCGTGGAGCTATCCCCGGCCTGGAAACTGAGTTCCGCGAACCGGCTTTTAATAAACGGATCCACCCGGACCCCGCAGCCGGCACAGCCCTTTATCATCTCCGCATAAAGACTCCTGGCGGCGTCAAGCTCTCCCATGGCCTCGTAGGTCTTGGCCAGGGCGCGCCTGATGATTTCCTCGTCACCGAACTGGCGGCGGGAGGCTTCAAAAACATCCCTGGCCGCCTTATAGCGGCCCGCCTGATAATGGGTCTCCCCAAGAAGAACCGGGATCAGCAGATTCTGCTTCAGTGCATCCGGGCAGCTGCTCAACAGTTCAACCGCCGCATCATAGTCGCCCATTTCCCAGTAAATGTCGGACAACAGCTGGTAGGCCCGGAGCGATTCCGGATTTTCCCGGATATAGGCTTCCACCGTTTCCCGGGCCTTTTGCGGCTCCAGGAGATTTATATAGGCCGTGGCAAGCTCCAATGGAATCCAGGTGCCGGCAGACGGATTCTCGGCAATGGCCTCCCGGAACTTTTCCACGGCAGTCTGGAAGTCTCCCTGATTCAATGCAATATAGCCCTTCCTGAAACTTCTGCCATAGCCTTCATAGGCCTCCTGCTGATCTTCGGCCAGGGTGCTGACCAGGATATGAAAATGGGCATCCTCATCCGAGGATACCGCCTCAGACCGAGAACCGGCTTCGGGGTTGAGCGGCTCCGCCGCCGGCCTGTCTGTATTATTCGCCGGGTTTTTCTCCTGATTTTTCTCCGGGGTTTCGGCCGGCTTGGTCCTCAGCTGACGCAAGGCCTGGATTTTCTTCCTGATTTGAGCCTTCTGCGAATCGCCTCCGCTCAGCTCCAGTGCCAGATTCAAAAGATCCCCGGCAGCCGCCAGCTCCCCTGACCGGATCAGCTCCTCTGCCTCCTGAACGTGGGCTCCGGCAAGAGACTCTTTCGCATTCTGCACTTTTTCGTCCAGGCGTCGGATAAGGGCCGCTTTTTCGGGGAATTTTTTTCCCGCCTTTTCGAGCGCCCTTTCAAATTCGACTTTGGCCGCCCCGTATTCGCCGGCTGCCATGTATGCATCAGCCGTCTGCTCCAGCTCTTCCGGCGCCTTTCCGGTAAAGATATTCAACAAGCCCATGGTTTTCCCCTGGAATAAAGAATTTTTATGGTTAACCTAAACTGAATCCTGACACTCATCCTCTGACGCTTTTCTTCCAAAATCGGGTTCCGCCCGCTTGAGATACGCCCGCCCCGCATCCACTCCCTCTTCAAAGCCTCTTAAAATTTTTTCTTCGTTCCGGGTCTGGCGGTTAACGGCGAAATCACTTGGGGGATAAATCACGTCGATGCCCGGATACCGGTTTTCCAGCTCATCCAAAACCCGGTTGTACATCCGGTAGCGTTCATACATGGAATAGAGCAGAAACCGATACTTGGTATCCTTGTAATAATTGTCATAAAGTGCGGTAATCCAGAAAGATTCCCGTTTCTTGCGATAGCCCTTATGGTGGGTCACCACTGCCAGGATGTCCCTTTCCCGGTAGCCCATGGACAATGCTTTTTGATAAGGCACGGGATCCAGGATACCTCCGTCAAGCAGCATATCGTCCTTGTACCGGACAAAATTCCGGTAAAAAAAGGGGAGGGCTGCGGTCGCCTTCAGGGCGGTCGGGATATGGTCAGCTCTTGTGCTCAGGTAAAGGGTATCCGGGACCTCATGTTCTCTGAAGCGGGTTGCCGTAATCAGCACCGGACAAGCGGTCAGACGCAGCCGCCGAAGGTTCAGCGGGTCCTTTCCCAGGACGATGTGATTGACCATCCAGTCGAGATTCATGATATGCTTGTCCGGTTTGAGAATGTTTCGCATGCGGATAAAATTTTCGCTTAAAAGCTCTGTAAAA
>JAGYOT010000161.1 GCA_018399455.1 Desulfobacterales bacterium | reverse complement strand
TCATCCAGCACAGCCTTCACGAGCCCGGTGCTCATTTCCGCCTGAACAAGCCTTTGATCATCCGCCGGCTGATTGATATAGCAGTGCACACAATTATTATTGCACCGCTCGGTAAGCTCGATATCCAGCCTGGGAAGTACCGGCCCTCCGCCCTGCCACAGCCGCGCCTTGTAATAATCCTGCCGGACCAGATAACTGCTGGGATCATCTTTCATCAGTGCAGCAATCCCTCAATTCCTAAATCCTAAATCCTATAATTCCTAAATTCTTAGATTTTCAACAACCTCAACCGCACCTCCACCCCTGTCAAACATTAACCGATAGCACGGCACGGCCCCAACCATATCCACGACCAGGGCGAGCATCTTCTCCCACCAGTCTCTGGTAACCATTGGCTTTATCAGACAGCCCAACATCATGGAAATGGCCTCCATCTTATTGGCAACCGGCACCACGCGGTTTTCGCTTGCCTGCTCGATAAAAAAAACGGCCTCCAGGGGCGCGGATACGGCCGAGACCACAGGCATGGTGCCGTGGCTCCAGTTGCCGTGGATAGTATAGCCCTCCGGCCACTTGCGGACGATCATCCGGTCGTCGCACAAAATCTCCGCACGATCCATAAACTGCCCGGCAATCGTAGATTTCCCCGCACCGGAATGGCCGACAAACAAATATCCCTGGCCATCCATGCTTACCCCGTCTGAATGAATGTAGCAGCCGTCGCGGTCCGCCAGAAGCCTTGCCAAAAGCACCTGGTCCGTCGGGCTCATGGTCAGCGCGCCCATCCCGCCCTTCTGATAAGCCTGCCGAACCAGTTCTCCGTTGTATATTTGGGCCCGCGTGTGGTCCCCGCTCATGAAACTGATCTGCCGGATGGCTTTTTCAGCCGGATCCGGCGACGTCTCCAGGATGTAGACCCACCCGCTTCCGTTTTTATAAATCACCCAGGGAGGCTTCCGGTACACCTCCCTCCCGTAATCACTGGCCGCCTCCGGCAGGGAAAAGCGATGAACCAGATGCACATTGTCCTCGCCCGGACCGTCCACTTCAAACCGCCTGAACTTGGCCGCAAACGTATCATCCCCAATCGGCAGCTCCGACTCAACCCGGATGGTCATCCCCGCCACCCTATAAAAACGCCTCTCCCTCAATCCCTACAATCTCCAAATTCCTTCAATCCCTGAATCTCTCAATTCCTCAATTAAAGAATTACCTCCCCGCCCCCGTCACCAAGGCCTTCAACGTCTTAAACAAAATCAAGAGGTCAGTCCGAAAGGACCATCCGTCAATATAATTCAAGTCCAGCTCCACCCATTTGCAGAACGGCAGATCGTTTCGGTTTGGTGCGACCTGCCAGGTACAGGTGATGCCAGGCTTCATGCCAAGCCGTCGTCGGTGCCACAAGTCATATTTACCCACCTCCGAGGGGATCGGCGGCCGGGGCCCCACCAGGCTCATCTCCCCCTTGACCACGTTGATGATCTGGGGAAGCTCGTCCAGGCTGGTCTTTCTCAAAAAAGTGCCCACCACCGGAATGATCCGGGGATCCTTCCTTATCTTGAAAACCGGGCCGTCGCACTCGTTCAGTCCACTCACTTCGTCGATCCGCTGGTCCGCGTCAGCCACCATGGTCCTGAACTTCAGTATTTCAAACACGCGCCCGTGCCTGCCCAGCCGCTCCTGCCGGTAAAACACCGGCCCCCTGGAAACCGCCTTAATGGCCGCGCCGATCAGAAGAAACACCGGAAAAAGCAGCAGAAGCAGCACGGCCGACACCGTATAATCAAAAAGCGCCTTGATAAAAAGCTTGCCCTCGCTTCTGGGCATTGATGCGAGGGTCAGGGTCTGCACCCCGGAGAACTGAGCCACGCGAATAGAGGCCACCCTGGGCTGGTAGGCCAGGTAATGGAGCTGCCAGTCCGGCACGATCCTGGCCGTGATTCCCATGGCCTCTGCCATCACCAGGTACCTGTCCCCGCTTGGGATATTCTTCAGCGGCATGGCCACGACAAGCTCATCAACCACGTTTTCCGTTAAAAAACATTCCAGCCGGTCCATGGTGCCCAGCACCCGGCAGCATTCCGCCACTTCGCGGCCCACCTCGGAAAGATCAGGATCGAAACACCCCAGGATTCGGATTTCATTGCCTGAATAGCCTTTAATCGTTTCAATGACATCCGCCGCCCGATCCTTGCTGCCAATAATAACGATATTTTTTTGGCTTATCTCGCTGGTGTCCCTGCGCCTTTGTACCATTAAAACAACCGCACGGAATGTAACCATAAAAAGCACGTTCAACACGCAAAAAATACCTATCATGATCCGGCTGATCGGCATATTCGTCGCATAAAGAACCAGGCTCAGAATAAGGAGCGCCGCCACATTGGCTTTCAAGATATCCGCTGAAATCGAAAACAGCCGGTGGCGCCGGAGGTCCTTGTATACCCGCACCGCATTGAAGCAGATATACCAGATAATGATGATCAGCAGCAGAAGGGCGTAATAATTGGGCTCTTGGATGAGCCCCCGAAAGGGTTCCGGCAGGAGGTATTTTTTGATAAAATAGGCTAAGATGAAAGAAGCCCCGCCCAAGAGGGTATCCATGCTACGCATGCATTGGATGACGGCATACTCTTTTTCCATAACAGCCCCACTTTCCATCAGTTTGTCGTCAAGGGCCTGACTTCGGACACGTATCTATCACCTAAAAATTTTCCAGTCAAATCATTTAATATAAGTATTCCATTCCCCTGTTGTGCTTATCAGCCTTTTGTTATATTAACTAATATTTTCGATTGATGTATATAGAGTATACCATTTATAATTAATTACGATACAAACCCTTGCGTCAGAAGGGAGCAGATGATTCTGCCCCCGACAGGGATGGAGTATATTTTCCCTTTCAAGTTTGCTTGCGACAATGCCTTCCCCTTTGACTAAAACTGGCGTAACTCCTGACCGGCCCGCTGGAGCCCACGAACGAACCCTACGCCATTGCCAAAATAGCGGGCATTGAAATGTGCTGGGCCTTCAACCGGCAGCAGGATGAGCCGGAAGACTACATTATCGCCACTGGAGAACATCACTCGTTTAGGGAATTCATCGAACTGGCTGCGAATGAACTCGGCATGGAAATCGAATGGCAGGGCCGGGGAAAGAATGAAAAGGGCTATGATGTCCGTTCCGGAGAGAGCTTTGTAGCTGTCGATCCCGGCTATTACCGTCCCACCGAAGTCGACTCCCTTCTCGGCGACGCATCAAAAGCCAAACAAAAACTCGGTTGGTCTCCTATGACATAATTTCAAGAACTGGTCTCGGAGATGGTCAAGCAGGATCTTATTGAAGCCCAGAAGGATCCTCTGTGCAAAACCCATGGATTTGATACTTTCGAATATAATGAATGACCAAAAAAAGATAATTTCCCTAATCACTTAAAACTCACGAATGTTTGCCGCTATGATTTTCCAGATTATAATGAGCAGCTGCTTTCCATAGATAAATGTTCAACTATCTGAAAAAAAAATACGCCAACCTCACCTCCGACAAGCAATTCTCGGAAATTTTTACCGGTTCTGTCTGGGCCTTGTCTGCCCGCGTTATTGCTACATTCTTAGGCCTTGGGACCAGCATCATCATTGCCAGGTTTTATGGTGCCGAGGTAATGGGGATTGTGGCAGTAGTCAAATCACTTCTTATGCTGGCGACTATTTTTACCGTCTTGGGAACCAACGTATCCATCCTTCGCTTGATCCCCGAACACTTGGTTAAATATTCCCCGACCTCTGCTTCCAAGGTTTATCACAAGACTCAGTGTTTTGTTTGCGGCACATCGCTTATCGCCAGCACCATACTTTTTCTGAACGCAGATTTCATCGCTGATACAATATTTTCCAAACCTCATCTGCAGTTTTATTTTGCCTTGGCTTCTTTGTTTATTATTTTCCAATCGATAACGACTCTTAATACCCAGGCTGTACGCGGGGTACGAATAATTCGGGGTTTCGCGTTTATGCAGGTCTTACCGTCTTTTTCTAATTTTACGCTTCTGGTGGTATTGACCTTTTTATTCTATCATCCAGATAACCCGGTTTATGTTTTGTTTGCTTCCTTTGCCATCACCGCCATAACCGGTGCTTGGATTATGGAACGAACCTTCAAGAACAGATCCAGCCCGGATGACATCCTTCACCCCATGCCTATAAAAAAAGTTCTATCCATCTCTCTACCCATGTTCATGACCGCTACCATGACCTTTATTATCGGCCAGACTGGGGTGATCATGATGGGAATATACAGGCCTGAGGCAGAGGTGGGCTATTATTCCATAGCCGTAAAGCTTGCCTCGCTGACCGCTTTTATCCTGCAGGCGGTTTTCTCCATGACCGGCCCCAAATTCTCAGAACTATATCATTCAAACAAAATGGACGACCTGTTTTATGTGGCCCAAAAATCAGCAAAACTTATTTTCTGGGCCACCGCTCCGGTTTTATTGTTCCTTATCTGCATGGGCAAACCGGTTATTTCGGTGCTTTATGGTACCGATTTTAAAGTGGCCTATTGGGCCATGGTAATTTTAACGTTGGGGCAGTTTGTAAATTCCATATCCGGTGCCAATGGTCTGTTCATGAACATGACTGGCAAGCAAAACGTATTCAGAAATATTGTGTTCATTACGGCTTTGGTCAATATTGGCTTGAATGTGCTGCTTACGCCGACGTATGGACTGTATGGCGCGGCAACCGCAGGCATGATCAGCCTCATGACCTGGAATATCGCCACTTTATTTTATATCAAAATCAAGTTTGGCCAAACTACCGGGTATATTCCGCTTTTGGCCAGGTTTAAAGCTTAGAATCTCATTATTAAAAAAGGAGTGAAGCGCGATCCTGCTTTGTCACGGATAAGATTTTTAAAACCGTAGGATTGATCAAACGCATTAAAGTATGATTAAAAAAATGAAAACGATTTTTCATATCGGCCTGCATAAGACAGCGACAACGTGGTTTCAACAAATTTATTTCAGCGGCCACCCAGAGTTGTGCCTGATCAATAACTGGGATAAACCCTGGGAGGATCGATTTCTCAAATATTTGATCATGACACCGATCAAAAAATTTGATGTGCAAATCGCAAAAAGTTTGCTTCGAAAACAGATAGAAGAAAAGCGAGGCGCAGAGTCTGACAAACGCCCTGTTATTTCCGCAGAGCGCTTATCCGGTCACCCGTATTCCGGCGGGCATGATCGTTATGAAATCATGAATCGCATCAAACAGGTCGCTCCCGATGCCAGAATTCTGATCTTTTACAGGGATCAAATTCCTATGCTGAAAAGCCTTTACAAACAAATGGTATGGGAAGGATATACAGGAAA
>JAGYOT010000160.1 GCA_018399455.1 Desulfobacterales bacterium | reverse complement strand
CCGACAAAAATCGGTTTTTTGTATTCACAATAAAATCAATAAGTTATAAAATTTCAAATTTATCCCTAATGGCTTGTTTTTATTATTAATTTATACATAGGCATAACCCTCTGCCCGCCGGGATAAAAAAATGGGAAACTTCAGAATTTGAATTGACGTTATTTTTTTTATTTATTTAAAATAGTTAGGGATTATGAATAAAAACTGAGAAAAACATTACAACCGATGATACGGAAACCGCATTCAATGCCATGCGGCTGACCAACGGAGGCGTCCAAGAAGGCGATGAAGTCAGCGTGTGCAGGGTTTGCATGCTTGGCGAAGGAGTCTTGTTTAGCAGGCGGGGGCCGATGGGAGTAAGGATATTCAAAAATGCTTGACATGAAACTATCTCGTTGATAATAGAATATTCAATCTAAATTAGAAACCCCTATCAGTCCAAAAAAGCTTTGAATTGAGCTAAAAAATCAAAATATGGAAGAAAAGGCGTTAACCATGACCATTGAGTATCACCTGGAGGCCATCTTTGATCTGGATCAGGAGAAAAAGATGGTACGAGTCAATGATATTGCCAGGCGGTTGGATTTCAAGATGCCGACGGAAACGAGCATGTTCAAAACGCTCAGCAAAAGGAATACTGGGGTTACGGCCTTGATCCGGAAAAATGCCGGGATGAGGGGGGGCGGATTTGCCTGCGAGCTGCAAAGGCGTGTGGATGCATCGGATAAGAAGGTGCCCCTATAGGGAAAAATAAACAGCTGAAGCGGGGTCAGCTGTCTCTTGGACGTCTGGAGAGGCGGCTGTTTTTTTGATTTAAAAGTTAGATAAAACAAATAAAAAACGATTAGGCTAATAAAATGGAGATGAAAAAAAAGGTTTGATTTGTACACTCAATGAAAGCGTCAGGGTATTGCAAAGCCGGATAGACGCCCATTGCAGCTTGGTTGCAGCATCGCCAAGATGGTTGGTCAACACGGCCGGGTTCCCCACGGGCTGGGACCGTGAGGCCGGGCTCCTGACAGAGATCGTTCTCCTGGACAAGCCCTACGGTCTATGGACCGGCAAAGTCTTTCGGGGTATTGTGAAGAGCAGCGGCAAGCCGGTGCCCCATGCGGAGATCAAGGTGAAGTACCTGAATCACAGGCATCTGCCCGAACACAATGGGTTTGCCCAAAAAGCTGAGGTCGAAGAGCCCAAGGATGCCTTTGTCACACATGCGCATCAAGGCCGATGTTAAAGGGATGCGAACGTCATACAACAAATCCGAAAAGCGCGGTTATGGAACGGGCGAAAGAGATCATGCTAAATCTCTATAGCAAGCAGTACCCCAAAAGCTATGTGACTTGCGAAAAGCCATCAACCGATTTTCCCGGCTGGACCGGGCAGCGGCTCGAACTGGTCCCTGTCCGCGAGATACCCGAACTCAAAGCGGGGGAGGATCTGGAGCTAAAAGTCTATTTCCGGGGCGCTGGTATGTGCGGTATTCCATAAAAGCCAATGCTGTGGGAGCAAACCGGGAGGACTATAACAAAGATAAGCAGACCGTTCCCCTGGTGTTCCAGATCCCCGATGAAGCTGAAACCTCCGGGAAGTGATTCGTTCATAATTCAACCTTCCTGAATGGCGTTTGCCGGGTGCCATCGGCGTTGAGCTCCATGAGGCCGGGAGCCTGGCGCTTGAATATTGTCATATCGAATATGAAAAAATGATGAGGCAGATGTGATCACCGCCCGGTTCGCGGTTGAATTCTAACTTTCAAGACACGCCCGGCGGCCCTTCGGGATTTGGGGCGCTCGGGCCCGGTTTCATGGTGCAATGGGAATCGCAGAGATGTGAACGAGGATTGTCGGCGAAAATACAGTCGAGGAATCGGAGGGCTCATTTCTGGAGCATGTGGTCGAACCGACAATGCCGTTTTTGGTCATATAAACCTGATTGGTCCGCAAGCGTGCGGAACCTCTGAGATTGTCTATCGTATCCTGAAGCTTTTTAATGAACTGCTTGCATTTGTCCAATGCTGGTTTGGAATCGAGTAAAAGTGAAAATGAAAAGCGAATCACCGCGTAGTTCACAAATGAGTGCAAAACCGTTCGTTTGGCGGACGCTATTTGCCCTGGTGGCTGTCTGTTTTATCGGCGCCCGCCACTGGCTGCCGCTGCTGCCGCTTTTGTGGGCGGGCCTAGTCTTCTACGGGCTCTGCTTTCTGCTTTATTTAAAGGCTTTCTTGATTTCTCTCACCCGAAATCGGCGGGTAACTGCGGATCTCCTGGTGGCAACAGTCATGGCCGTTTCACTCATGAGCGGCCAATACCTGAGCGGGGCCCTTGTGGCCTGGTTTATCAGCATGGGGCTGGCTGTTTCGTTTTACATGATTGAGCGCAGCCGCAAAAAAATGCAGGCCTTGATATCCAATCGCGAAAAAACGGCGCGTGTGATGGACGAAGGCGGAGAAGTCCGGGAAGTTCCTATCGAGGCGGTAGCGGAAAATGATGTGGTAATTGTGCCCATGGGTGAAATGGTCCCAGTGGACGGTGAAATTATTGAAGGTGATGCGTCTCTGGACGAGGCCGTGATTACAGGGGAGCCTTACCGGGTTTATAAACGCACGGGTGGGCAGGTCTTGTCCGGGGCCGTCAATTGCAACGGACAAATCAAAGTCCGCGCCCTGAAACCGGGCAATCGGTCGTTTATGTATGCCCTGGCGGCAAACATCGCCGAATCCCTGAAGCATAAGCCGCGAACAGAACAGAAAGCTGAAATTTTCGTGCAGTTCTTTATTTCCGGCGTCATTTTGTATGCACTGGGCTATCTGTTTTTGTCAGGCTTTTCGAGCGGGGACTGGCAGCAGGCCATGATTCGAATGGCGGCCATTACGGCCGTGGCCTGCCCATGCGCCTGGGCGCTTGCGGTTCCGACGGCTTTTGCCGCCGCCCTCAGCGGACTGGGACGAAAAGGGGTGCTTGCACGGGGAGGTATCCCGCTGGAACAGGCGGGACTTGCCAGACATGTGGTCTTGGATAAGACCGGCACCCTCACCCTGACGCGGCCGAAAGTGGCGCAGGTCCTGACTATGGATATTGATCCCGATCGCATGCTGGCTCTGGCCGCGGCCGTGGAAAGAGGCTTTCACCATCCCATCGCTATGGAGATCGTTGATTATGCAAGAACAAAAAACGCCCAGAAACTGAATGCCTCCGGGTATGCCTATCTGCCGGGCTTAGGGGTTAAAGCCCGGGTCGATCATACCGAGGTGGTTCTGGGGTCGGCAGAGACGCTCGACAGTTTGGGGGTTATTTTGCCGGGCGAGGTAAGCATCAACGGCCGGTCGATTTGGGTGGCCGCTGATAAAGAGGCTGTTGGGGTGATCGGCATCGCCGATGAACTGAGGAAATCGGCAGAGGGTGTCGGCCGACGGTTTAAAGCGATGGGCATATCCAGCGTCTGTCTGGCCACCGGCGATCGGGAAGCCGGGGAGGCCAGGCGGGTGGCGCAAAAGATTGGCGCCGACAACTGGCATTGGGCGATGGGGCCCGAGGAAAAAACCGACCTGGTCACCCGCCTGGCAAATACGGGCGGCGTGATCATGATCGGTGACGGCATCAATGACGCCGCCGCCATGGCAGCGGCGAATGTGGGGGTCGCGGTCGGTGCCCATCAGGCGGAGTTGTCAGTCCGGGCCGCGGATATCGTGGTTTTAAATGAGGATGCGGCGCTGCTCCCTCGGCTTGTTGCCACAGGACGGCGTCTGCGGCGGGTCATTCAGATCAACTATGCCTGGGCCGTTCTTTTCAACCTGACCGGCATTGGTCTGGCCTCCGCCGGCCTCCTGAGCCCCTGGGCGGCGGCCCTGCTGCATCATGTCAGTTCCGTGTTTGTTGTGGCCAACTCGGCCCGGCTCGCTTTGCGGTGAATGCCTTCTGAGCAAAAAAAATATGACGCAAAAGATGCCGCTGACCCAATACAAGGCCAAGAAGGAAAAGATGGCGCAGGTTCGAATCTTCTGGTCGAACCCGGACATCTCGATCGTTTATATGAGGGGCCGTTTTTTTGCGGAAGCCCCGGCTTTACAGGAGGGTGCTCAAGGCAGCGGCATTCCCGACGGCATCCGGCTTTTGCCGAAAGCCATAGCTATCTGTTTTAGATGACCAAATTTTTGGAGCTCGTGGCTGCTTTAAACTGCCCGGGGAAAAATTTTTTTTCGTGTTTCATCAGTCCGAAGGAAAAGGCTGTCGTGCAAAATGCCATATCATGCCTTGCGGCCAATATGGATCATCCGCCCTCTGATCTTAAATAGGGCTTGAATTTTTTTTTGCCATTCAAAAGCTGACTTTTTGCGAGTTCATCAAAATTGAGAATGGAAAAAACGATTTTGCTTCCGCCTTAACAGGGAGAGGGCAGGGACAGAAAAAAAATGCAAGAATATGGCCTCACGCGCTAATTGTATGGCCTGAACCGTTAGACTGGTTTCATTTATTAGAATATATTCACCCAGTTCGATTAGCAAAAGTTAAATTGAAAACCAAACATTTAACCATCGCCCGGGCGAAAACCGGGATTTTTCATTTATCAGCTAAAATGCGGTTTTCGTTCAGGCGTTAAAAACGGAGGGGAGTAAATGCAAACTCAGTTCCGGATGTGGCCTAAGGCTGCAATTGTTTTTCCGACGTTCTGCTTGTTGTTCATGAGCGCGGCTAATGCTGAACGCGTGCCTGTTGAGGAAGAAGAAGTGGTGGTGACAGCGACCATGACGGAAAAAGAAATGCAAAAGGTGCCCGGTGCGGTAGAGGTGATAGACCGACGGGAAATAGAGGCGCTCAATGCGCAGACCCTTGACGAGGCCATAGAAGAGGCAGTCGGCCTGATTGTTACCAATGAATCCGGCAGGCAGAAACGGCCCAGTATCCGTGGTACAGGCAGCAAGCACGCCCTGGTATTGATTGACGGCCGAAGACTTTCCAAGGGGTACAAGGATTTTGTGGATATGGATCAGATCCCGGTGGATATGATCAAACGAATCGAGGTGATTCGGGGGCCTTCATCGGCGCTGTACGGCAGTGATGCCATCGGCGGGGTGGTCAATATCATTACAAAAAAACCCCCTCAAACCCTGGAAGCGGGGGTGACTGCCCAATACGGCCAGGATACTTACGGCGAGGCTGAGATGCCGTTTGGAAGGGCCTATTTGGGAAATTCGGCCGGGCCGGTCGGTTTTTTTCTATCCGGCAGTTATCTGGACAGAAAGGGGTGGGACCGGGACGGGATCCTTCCGGATGACGGGGATGAAAAAACGCCGGATCTTGATCACGAGGGAACGCAGTACCACCAGATCCGGAACAGCACCGGCTACAGCAACATCATTTGCATTTACATGAA
>JAGYOT010000016.1 GCA_018399455.1 Desulfobacterales bacterium | reverse complement strand
CAAGGCGTCGCAAATCCCGAGGAATGCAGCGTACTCTCACGGGGACAGGCTTAAGCCTGTCCCCTTTCAGAGGAGAGGGATGCAGCGCAACGCAGATATTGGACTTTTTACGAAGCCATCATACTTAAGCGGAAGCCTCTTCGCTGCCTCTGCGGATGCTTCAGCTAAAAGAGGAGGTAAAAGGAATCAATTATGGATGTAAACGTTGAAGACATCAGCAGTGTCAAGAAAAAGTTGCATATCGAAGTCCCCCAGGCCGAGGTCGCCAAAGAACTGGACACCGCGTATGACCATCTCAAAAAAAACGCGCAGATCAAAGGCTATCGCCCGGGCAAAGTGCCCCGTTCCGTACTGGAGAGAAAATTTAAAAAGGATGTTCACTCAGATGTGGCCCAGACATTGATTCAAAACACGCTGCTCGATGCCATTAAGGAAAAGGAGCTGCCGATTCTCGGTACACCGGAGATCGATCCGTCTGAGCTGGATCCGGATCAGGCGTTTACATACCAGGCCACTGTGGAGCTGAAGCCTGAGTTGCCTGAGGTTGATTTCAAGGGCATGGAGCTCAAAAAAAAGGAGTTCCAGACCAGTGAAACAGAAATCGACAACCAGATTGATATGCTCAGAAAGCACCTTGCCGAGTACCACCCTATAGAAGAAGAACGTTCCGCAGTGGATGAAGATTACGTCGTCATTGATTATGAAGGCTTCAAGGACGGCCAGCCTTTTGGTGAGACTGAAAAAACCGAAAATCACTCCCTTAAAATCGGCCAGGCAACGATGACCGAGGATTTTGACAAGGCCCTGGTCGGCATGAAACCGGGGGAATCAAAGGAATTCAGTATCCATTTTCCGAATGATTACCACAACACCGGGCTCGCGGATCAAGAGATCACATTTCAGGTGACACTCAAGGAAATCCGAAAGGAAGTCCTGCCCGAGGCCGACGATGAGATGGCTAAAAAACTCGGTAACTTCAATACGATGTCGGAGCTTCGGGAAGAGATCCGCAAAAATCTGCAGGAAGGCTATGACAAACGCGCCAGCCAGGAACTGCAGGAACAGATTTTTGAAAAACTGATTACCGAGGATTTTGAAGTTCCGGAAACCCTGGTGCAGCATGAAATCGATAACATTGTCCAGGACGCCCAACAGCAGTTTGCCAAGAACAGTCTCTCCATGGAGCAGCTGGGGCTTACCCGCGAGGGAATGGCTGAACAGTACCGGGGGCTTGCTGAGAAACAGGTCCGTCGGCATCTGCTGCTTGGCAAAATCATCGAACAGGAATCCCTTGAAATCAGCAACGAGGAACTGGAAGCCGAGTACAGCAAGTTTTCAGAGGTCACCGGACAGCCGGTCGATATCATAAAAGGCTATTACAAGCAGAGTCCGGATCAACTGGAAGCTTTCAAACATGCCCTGCTTGAAAAAAAGGCAATCGATCTTATTATTAATCATGCAGCGATAGAGACCGTAAAGCTCGAAGAAGCTTCGGAAAATTCTGAAACCAATGCAGATGAGAATGCATAAGGAGGAATAAATTGCCTTTAGTCCCAATGGTCGTTGAACAAACCAGCAAAGGCGAACGTGCCTATGATATCTATTCCCGCTTGCTGAAAGATCGTATTGTCATGCTGGGGACTCCAATAGATGATGAAATTGCCAATCTGTTGATTGCCCAGATGCTCTTCCTGGAATCCGAGGACCCAGACAAGGATATCAATTTTTATATCAATTCCCCGGGAGGCTCAGTCACCTCCGGAATGGCGGTATATGACACCATGCAATACATTAAGCCGGATATTACCACTGTGTGCCTGGGCCAGGCGGCCAGCATGGGCGCGCTGCTTCTGGCTGCCGGTGCCGGCGGGAAACGCTATACCCTGCCCAATGCACGTATCATGATTCACCAGCCCATGGGCGGCATTCAGGGCCAGGCATCGGATATTAAAATTCAGGCCGAAGAGATCATTCGGCTACGGGCGAAGCTTAATCAAATCCTGGCCCATCATACCGGGCAGGATCTGAAACGCATTGAAAAAGACACGGACCGTGATTTTTTCATGACAGGCGACGAAGCCCGGGAGTACGGCATAATTGATCACGTGATCTACAATCGCGACGACCTCGATAAGATCACCGAAACGGAGGGGTAGTATGTCAGTAAAAGACGATGAAAACAATGAAAACCTGTTTTGCTCATTCTGCGGGAAGAATCAGCAGGAAGTAAAAAAGCTGATCGCAGGTCCTGCTGTATATATATGTGATGAATGCATCCAGCTCTGCAGTGAAATCATTGAAGAAGAAAGCATCAAGGAGGCGAATGTCGGCAGTAGGATACTGACGCCTTCTGAAATCAAAGAAAAACTGGATGAATACGTGATACAGCAGGATCTAGCCAAAAAGGTCCTAGCGGTGGCGGTGCACAATCATTACAAGCGGCTTGACACGGCGCTGGCCACAGATGATGTGGAAATTCACAAGAGCAACATCATGATGATCGGCCCCACGGGCTGCGGAAAAACCCTTCTGGCCCAGACCCTGGCCAGATTTTTGAATGTGCCGTTTACCATCGCGGATGCCACCAGTCTTACCGAGGCCGGCTACGTTGGCGAAGACGTGGAAAATATTGTACTGGCGCTTCTGCAGAACGCGGACTACGATGTGGAAAAAGCCCAGCGGGGAATTGTCTATATCGATGAAATCGACAAAATCGCCCAGATGTCCGACAACCCCTCGATTACCCGGGATGTCTCCGGCGAGGGCGTGCAGCAGGCGCTCCTCAAAATTATTGAAGGTACCACAGCAAGTGTGCCGCCCAAAGGCGGCCGGAAGCACCCCCAGCAGGATTTTGTCAAGGTTGACACCACCAATATCCTGTTCATCTGCGGGGGCACATTCAACGGGCTTGAACAGATCATCCGCAAGCGGATCGGCTCCAAGGCCATGGGCTTCGGCGCCAACATCATCAGCCCCACCGACCAAAGCGCCAGCGAAATCTTCAAGCAGACCCGCGCGCCCAAACCCCTCAATAAAAAAATCCCGGTTTTTCGCTTCGTATAACGGGGCGCGGACGGAGACCTGGCCAAGGAAATCGAATTGGCGGTGACGGTGTTCTCTGATAGCCGATTTCTGGATGCGGGGGAAAGCCATCAGTTAGAGTAAGGCTTTGGCAGCCGGGATACGTTGCAGTTCCATGGCGCGGCACTTGCGAGAAAGGCGGAGGATGATGGCGTCCAGCCGGGGCATGGTTGCGTTGCTGCCCAAACGGATGGCAACGCGCTCATCGGAAGTAGCTTCGCGCAGTTCGGGAGGGAATTTTTCGATGATGGCCGCAGCATTTTGACGCAGACGCACATACCCGCAACCGGGATAACAACGCCCGTTCTCCCAGTGAGGCCGAAGGCGAAGCAGATCGTCACAGTGATAAAGTCCGCCCCGTTTGCGCACAGAATACCCGCCAGGCCGGATTTGCACATCCCCGATTCGTTTAAGAAAGCCAATGCCTGGACGGCCTTTTTGATTTGCGGCATCATTCCATTGCTTAGCTCATGCCTGTTTCAGGAAAAGGTTGATACGACGGTAAATTGATGATGACCGCCTGCGCCGGTTAAAATCGCCTGGCCGCACCGCAGCCAGGCATGTGCCGCCATGGTTTCGGATGGATTTTTTTCCTTTATCACGCCAAGATACAGTGTTCCGGGAATATGCCGGCACCGCGTCATCCATCTGGCTGTAAGGGCCTGAGGAAGGCAGCTGCTCTGCCATGGCGTATGCCTGGCCGCGGACCTTACCGCCCGCCCGACCATGCGGGCCGTCTGCATGTTGTTCGGCTCCAGCAATCCGTTATGCTCCTTCATATGGCGTCCGAGGGTCAGGGCGGTCAAGCGAAAAGGCAGAACCAGAACCGCCAGCCGCGCCACTCCCAGCAGTATAAACGCTTCACACAGCAGACGCTTTTCACGGCCCGAGCGGCGGCGCCACTTTTCCGGCGCCTGTCTCAGAGATTCGATCCATGGCTTGGTACTGATTTCATTCATCCTCAAATTTTTCCTCCAGCTCATCCAGCAGCTCATCCAGCAGAAAGCCCCCTGTCGGACGGGATACCCGATACACGCTGATACTGTCAGCCACGGCTGCACACCGCCGAAAGTGATCTGTTTTGACCTCAGGATGCTGTAGAAAATTCGGGCGGTAAGTGCCCGCAAGCAGTGCATGAATCTTCGACAGGCCGGAAAGAGGCGTAATTTTAATGGCATCTGCTTTTCCTTGGGTCAGCATATAGGCGGCTTTCAGGGGTACAGGATCTTCAGGAACGGTGTTAATCGGCAAAAAGTATTTGACCCGGTTCATGCCCAGTTGAACCCTGCTTAACCGGTCCCGGTCATGACCCAGCCGGCACGCCACATCAGGCCACAGTTTCAACCAGGGAAACCCGGGCATCACCATAGGCTTACCGTTGATGCCGTTGACAACACAGAGATCGTCGGCCAGAAACCGATAGGCCCGCTGATGAAACCCGGCGGCCAGAGTGGATTTACCGATGCCGGAAGGACCTGAAAAAATAAAGGCGCTCCGGTGAACCGCAACGGCGCCGGCGTGCAGAATCAAAGTCCCGCGCTGGTGGAGCAGGGCGCCCATGGCCGAACCCAGGAGAAAAAGTAAAACAGCCTCATGCGCGGCATCCGATTTGGGAGCCACCGTGATACGGCGGCCCTGCTGGACATGATATCTGGCGATGGAATCTACGGTCAGCAGCAGTTCCTGGGAACCGACCTGGCATCTGGCGGTTTTTACAACGGGATTGCAAAGTCGACGGGGGGGATCGCCATATACGATAACCACGTCCGGCTCTGAACTTCCCCGGAGCGGCCAGGCGGCATCCGGTGCTGGCAGAGCATCTCGGATAAGACACGTAATCCAAATAAGTAATAGGCAAAATTCACCACAGCTCCTTGGCGGCGGGTTCGATCCAAGGGACCACGTAAACGGCGCCTAGCATACTCCCTTCACAAATCGCTGTCAATGCGACGCTTGAGGGCGCTGCAATAAACCACTTGACCTGGATGTTTTTTTTCATCGAATATATCTGCCATTGTTTGAAAAGATGCACCTTGAAAACAGATGCCCATGGCAGGACGATGACCCAGGCGCCCCTTCAAAAACTACTCATTGACTGTATCAAAAAAAACACGCCCGGGGTGGATGCATGCTGTCGTCTTAAAAGCCTGTCCCCGGCTGACTGGAATGCCATGGGTCAGTCCTGGCACAGAAGCACAGCGGGTGGGGCCCTTTTGTGCGCCACCGGTTGAAGCAAAACGGCCTGGACGGCCCAGTCCCCGAAAAGGCGGCCGCGTTGCCGGAAGCGGTATACCGGGCGCAATGTACTTAAAAATTTCAAGCTGAACTCGGAACCATGCCGGCTTTTAACCGCTCTGAACCGGGGGTTTTCCTATCCCTTTGCATGGGGGTTGAATAGGGTGGCGAAATTCTTGGAAACCAAGAAAATGATGGACCACCTGAGCATTCTGTGGCACAATATTGTTCTACCTCGGCTGATGCCGGCCCGAATGTAGGGCCTGCCGGAAAATTCCCGTAACATTTTATTGGGTTTATTTCCGGCGAATTTACGATGTAATTCGCCGCTACGGCCATACAATGCGCCGGTTTACTAAAAAAGATCCGGACGTGCGCTCCCCTGGTTGTGCGCACCCGCCGGATTGATGACTGGCTAAAAAAAAGCCACTCACCCCGTTGATGGAGGAGACCATGGAAATTACGATGGACAGTCAAGTGATCCGCAGCCAACGGCCGGTAATAGCCCCGGTAGATGATGAGCTGGTAATGGCGGATATCGATGCGGGCGAGTACTACGGCCTGAACGACATCGCCGCCGCCGTGTGGGAAAATCTGGAGGCACCCATCACTGTCAAGACATTGTGCCTGCGGCTGTGTGAGCGTTTTGATGTCAGCGCCGTGCAATGCGCAGCGAACGTACTGTGGCGTTTTTAGCACTGCCTGCGGCCAGGGATCTGATGTCCGTTGAAAACCCGGCCGGCGCATGAGCGGCATTTTCGGATTTATCAACCTGGACAACCGGCAGGCATCCCCGGCGTATCTGAAATGCATGGCCCGCAAAGCCTCCCGCTGGGGACCAGACGGCATACATACGGTCTGCTCCGCAGGCGGAGCCTTCGGCCACGCCCTTCTGGCCGTCACCCGCGAAGCCAGACAGGAAGCCATGCCCGTTTGGAATGCGGATGCGGGGATTCTCTTTACCACCGCAGCGCGGTTGGACAACCGGGAGGAATTGTACCGCCTGCTCGGCATGGGCCTTTCCGAACAGATTGCCGCCCCTGACGGCCAGCTGGTTTTCCAGGCCTACCTAAAATGGGGGCCGGATGCCTGCAGGTATTTCTTGGGTGACTGGTCCTTTGCCGCCTGGCATTCAAAAACACGAAGGCTTTTTCTGGCCAGGGATCATCTGGGCAACACCGGTCTTTTTTATTATTTCAAACCCCCTGTGGCGGTATTCGGCTCATCCGTGGAATTCATCTTTCCCCACCCTGAAATGCCCCGGGAGTTGGATGAAATCAGCCTGGCCCACGTGCTGGGGGCACCTGCCACGGAAAGGGATGAAACCCGGACCTTGTGGAAGGATGTTTTTCACCTGCCCCCAGCAACCGCCGTGACGATTTCAGAAGCTGGAAAAACCGCGGCAGGCTACTGGCGCTTGGACCAAGTTCCGGCACTGCGCCTGAAATCGGACGAAGCCTATGTGGAAGGATTTTTGGACCTTTACCGCCAGGCTGTCAAAACAAGGCTTAACAGTGTGAGGCCCATTGCCTCCACCCTGAGCGCGGGCCTGGATTCGAGCTCAGTTACGGTCCTGGCGGCCCAGACCTTGAAGGGTACGGGCCGGATCCTCGCGGCCTACACTGCAATGCCCGTACACCCGGTCGAAGTCTTTTCCCCACGGGCTATCACCGATGAATGGCCCCTGGCCCATGCAGCGGCCGCCCGGCACGACCATATCGTCCATATCCCAGTTCAGGCAACTGACATCTCCCCTCTGGCCGGTGTCCGCCGATGTCTGGCGATCACCTCCGGCCCCCAGCATGCCGCAGCCAATATGTTCTGGCTTGTTTCCCTTTTCAAAGATGCCGAGCAACGGAACATCGGCGTGCTGCTGACCGGCCAAATGGGCAACGGCGGGGTCTCCTGGTCCGGCGGACGGGACCGCATCTTTTATCTGTTTGCTCAGAACCGTTGGACCAAGGGCGTAAAAGAACTGGCTGAATGGAAAAAACAGCACGGCGTTTCCTGGCTGTCTGCCGTGAAACACCATCTGTTAAGACCCCTTGCAGCGCCCTGCTTATCCGGTCTGATCAACCCGCGAACCGGAATCAACCCACAGGGTTCGCTTCAGGGCTTGATATCAGCGGAATTCGCACGGCACCTGGGACTGGATCAGCCATCGGCAAGTCGACACGCCGGGTATACGCCGCAACACAGAATCAGCCCGGTGCACGAACGCATGCGAACCCTGATGAACAACGGCGGCATGGTAGGACCCATCTGGCATTCCTTGGGAGCTTTTTACCACATGGAAGCAAGGGACCCCACCGCCGATATCCGGCTTTTGGAATTCTGCCTGGGAATTCCGGATGAGCAGCATGCTTTCCAGGGTGGGGAGCGAATGCTCATCCGCCGGGCCATGGCCGGGATCCTGCCGGACCCGCTGCGCCTGAACAGACTTCGGGGCAAACAGGCTGCGGATATTGTCTGCCGGCTGCTGGATCAAAGGACGGAAATAAACAGCGAACTGGCCCGCCTGAGGTCCATACCCCTGATCAACCACTATATGGACATGAAACGGATAACAACGGCCTGGAAGGACATTCAGGGCCGCAAGGCGCAAAACCATGGCAACCTGGCCAAAGCTTTTCTAAGGGCCGTCTCCATTGCTTATTTTCTGGCGGGATGGGACGGCAACCGAAGTTAAAAGGAAAATTCAATTAATTTCTCAGGAACAACTATTTACATCCCCGTTTATCATGCAATAAGCGGATCCGGGCTTGCCCATATACATAACCTGTACGATTTTAAAAATCCGGCGCAGTTTCAGCAGGACCTTGCCTACTTTTGTGCGCATTTCAATCCCATACTGCCGGAAGATCTTTTTGCATTTGTAACAACCGGAAGGTCTCTGCCCCCCAAACCTCTGCTTTTGACTTTTGACGACGGGCTCAGGGAGCAGTATGAATTTGTCGCGCCTATTCTTCTAAAAGAAGGGGTGTCCGCCGTTTTTTTCATCACCACGGACTTCTTGGACAACCGCAAATTGTTTTACCGCATGAAAATCAGCCTGCTGCTGAATCATCTGCATCAACATCCGGAAGAGTCAGGCCGGTTGGAAGCCTATCTTGAGGAACAGGGTATCATTCAGAGCGCTGAAGATTTTATCAGGCAGACCGGTTATCCTGAACGCCGCCGATTGGATGCCATGGCTGAAGCGTTGAATTTGTCTTTTGACGACTTCCTGCTTCAAAAAAAACCCTTCATGACTTCGGTGCAGATAGCTGAGCTTGCTCGAAACGGGTTTCTCATCGGCACCCACGGTATGGACCATGCGCCTTTTGGCGATCTTGACCCTGCAGACCAGATAGGCCAGCTCTCCATGAGCATGGCGATAATTATGGCAAATTTTCAACCCAAAATCCGCACATTTGCCTTTCCGTTCGGCGAACACAACCTGCGGCAGGACTTTTTTAAAATTGTCGCGGAAAAAGACCTGATGGACCTGTCCTTCGGCAACGACGCATTGATCGGCAACACCATAAAGAACCATTTTCCCCGCTTTTTCATGGACCATCCTGCCATAAGCCCGGAAGAAGCCGTCAGGCGCTTGCATATCCACCAGTTCAGGGCGATGCTTCAGCATCGATCGTTACCCAAATAAAGGAACGTACATTTAACAGGCGGGTTTTGTTTCCTGCAAATCATGAAATGATCTGTGGCGGCTCTTTTCTTTCGGATTCAGAGCTGCACAAGGTAAACAGCCTGAGGTGTGCAAAACGATCACACCAGATCCGTATCCCCGTACGTGAAGTGCCATGGTCCCTGCTGATGGAGCAGGTGGCGGCCCTCAGCCGTTCCTTCATAGATAATGACCGGAACACCTTCCTGGACGACATGATAGCCGGCCTTGAAAAGTCCCCTGAAATAAGAAGACCCCTTGACCGCCACCAGGCCAATGACATCAACCGCACAGGTGTTAAAAAAATGCTCTGCGGCCGCAAGCAGATGCCTGAAAATCCCTATATCGTCATCTCTGGTCATATAATCGCAAAGCAACCCCGTGCCTGCAGCGGGTACTATTTTTACGGCCATATATCCCACCCAGTTGTTTTCGCGAAAGGCCCCCAGCAACCGGTAATCATCCGGATTGTCAATGTAGCGCCATTTGAGGTATTGCCGGTCCCGAATCACGGCAAACACAAACCGTTGTTTCCCCCACATGCCGTTCAGGTCTTCCGCAGGACCGTCCAGAGGGCAGATGATAGTACCATCCTCAATCAGGCGGCAATCTTTCTCAAACAGGGCTCTCAATGCTGCAGGCCGCGGGTCGCCGGAAATATTTTGAGCATGTTTTAGGATCTTTTTCATTCTCACAACCTTTGCATAGCGGCATGAGAGGAACCCAAGTTTTTCTAAACCCGGCAGGGATAGTTCATTGGGTGTGCCGTAAATGAGAGCATAGCCGTTTTCCAGGGCATATCGAATACATCGGCGAACGCAATCGGAAAAGACCCCCCTGCGGCGAAAAGGTTGAAGAGTAAATGCATCTCCGATCTCAAGGGCTTTTTGGATGCGGCCTGCGGCTGCAATCCGTTTTAGGGTCACGGTGACAGATCCGGCATCCGTTTTCCGCCGGGTCTCCATGGCGATGTATCCGGATCCCGCAGGGTTTTCGGCAAGTTTCCAGCGGTAATAAGCCGAAGAAATGCTTCGCTGCAAATTGGTATGGAACCGCCCCCTGAAACCGGCCATTCTTTCATATGGATCAGTATGCCCCATGCCCATTTTCCCCATTGGTGTTTTCTTCAATTGCTTTCCGGAAAGTTTTACTGATGCGCCGCACCCGGGTTTCATCCAGATGTGCCGCCCGGTCACAGGCCGCCTGCCATCGGCGAAGCATGATTCTGCGAAACGCTTTCTCATGGCAGTCGGCCAGCCTGGCGGCCCACATTCCAGCCTTTTCCAACTCCTGCAGGCTCTGCATGGCCGCGCCGTCCGCCAGACGGCGAAACGCCAGATAGTCGTCAAGGGAGGTGTGGGGAAATAAAAAATAAAAATAGTTGAAACGGGCCTTTGCCAGTTCCCGGCTGAAGGTCAGGTTTTTAACGGACGTGATATTTTGGCCATGCCTGCGGACCCGGACCAGTGTCGCAGGCACGTTGCCCATGCGGCAGGTCATGGCCGTTTTCAGAAGCCAGTCGCAATCGGTAAAATCAGAGCTTTCATGAAACGGATGCCGCCGCTGGACTTCCGTCCTGATCATCATGGCCCCCCGCCAAACGGCGATGCGAAAAAGCATTTCCCGGCGGACTGCCTCAGGAGACTCAGGAAGCTTATGGATGCCTTCATGCCAACCGGACAAGTCTTTTCGGGCGCCGAAAACATCCCCTTGAGCACCGCAGATATCAAGGCCCGCGTCATGCATCCACCCCGCTTGCACAGCCAACCGCTGCGGAAGTGAAATGTCGTCGGAATCCGCATAGGCGATGAAGCTGCCTCTCGCCGCGGCTCCGGCTGCGTTCAGGGTTTTAGCAATTCCCCGGTGCCGGAAAAAAAAAGCGCGGATGCGGCGGGCCCGCGCGGCATACTTTTTAATAATCGAGGCCGAGCCGTCCGTGGATCCGTCGTCTGCAATGATCAGTTCAAAATGGGTGTGGGTCTGCCTGAAAATCGACACAATGGCTTCATCCAGCCATTCTTCCCGGTTGTAAACAGGCATGATAACCGAAATAAGAGGAATGCCCATTCGCTTCAAAACGGCCTGTCTGATAGCCAGACCCTCATAAAGCCGCCGGAAGTGAGAATAGCAGGGTTCGTTTCAGGCACAATAAGCTTTTTCAGCGCATCAAATCAGCCTGTTTCAGCGCGCAAAATACAGCCTCTACAGGGGAACGGAAAAATCCATCCACCCTTTTTTCGGTGTCCACGGTTCTGGATTGCAGTTGCTTCAGGACCCCCAACCACCCCCATCATCCCCACCCAAATAATCAAATTGGGTTTCTTTATAATCCACTTCCGTAAGCAGCGGGGTGCGCCAGGTTTTTTTAACCCGGCTTTCCGCTGAAGATTGCAGGGATTTACTTGCCGTCGCCGTGTTTGGGTCCAAAGAATGTTCCGCCATGGTCAGTTCTCCTTACAGGGTATGAATGGTTTGATTGGTGCAACCAACTTATATAAAAAAAAAGGAGGCGTCAATTTTTTTCGATAGTTTTTTCGATAGTTCTTGCTGACTGCACAGTTCACCTTTCTCCTGCAACGCTGCCATAACACCTTTTCCCCGCTGTAATTTCAGCGAACAACGCCCCCCTTGCCCCCATTCCTTCCCTGAACTATCGCTTGTCCCCCGGATGTATGGACCGCCGGCTCATGCATCAAAAAGCCGCCGCCACATTGCCTGCTGCCAGTCGCGCTCAAACAGGACCGCGATCTGTTGGCTGTTTTGTTCCCGGGTTGCTGCATCCATGCCGATCAGTTCCTCGAAAGAAAGATCCGCTATGGACCGAGTGTCGAAAACCCGGCAGCCCAGTTTCTCCGTGAGGTACGGCCAGAGGGTGGTGTCGCTGCGCAAAAACACCTTGGCGCCCAGGTAAAGGCCTATGGCGATATTGTTGAAGCCCTGCTGGCGGCGGTGATTCATAATCAGCACATCCATGGAAGCCAGGTGGCGATTATATGATTCCCATGGCAGATACCCGGTCAGGGAAACAAACTGCGCCCCGAACATCTCTCTGCCCCGAAGGATAACGCGACTTCCGTGTTCCCCCGAACCGTAGGAAAGGGGCACATGAATCCGAAAGCTTCGTCCCTGATGGGGGAGCAGCCAATCAAGCAGTTCAAGGTGTCCGTTGCTCGGATCGGCCGAATTCCCGATCTGGATATTCACACGGTTTTCGGACACCCGCCGCGCCCGAATGCCATCCA
>JAGYOT010000159.1 GCA_018399455.1 Desulfobacterales bacterium | reverse complement strand
AGCAGAAACCCGGCGGCCCGTTCTTTCACATGCCTGGTGATAGCGGCCACCGATGCATGCTCCCTGTGGCAGACAGCAAACGCATCGTTGACATACACATCGCAGAGCGATGCCAGTTCCCTGGCAAATTCATCATCATTTTCCTGCTCGCCTTTGTGGAACCGCAGATTTTCCAGCAATAAAACCTCGCGGGCGCCCAGCGCCTCAACCATCTGTTTGACATCCGCCCCGATACAATCGGGCGCCAGTTTGACATCAAGCTTAAGATAACGGCCCAGCCGCTTGGCTACCGGCGCCAGGCTGTATTTCTCAACCCGCTGGCCTTTGGGCCGTCCCATATGGGCGCAGATAATCAGAATGCCTTCATGATCCAGGACATAGCGCAGGGTGGGCAGCACCTCTCTGATCCGGGTATCATCGGTGATGTTCTGGAAATCATCCATTGGAACATTGACATCCACGCGCACCAAAACTTTTTTGCCTGAAACCTCGATGTCCTTTATGGAATACATGGACTCCCCCTATCTGCGTTTTTCTGTTTTTTCTGCTTCTGCAGCTGCTTTTTTCTGGACCATCGCTGGAAAAAACCGATCATTCGGGATTCATAGGCCCGGTCGATCCTTTCGGATTCGACTTCAAGGCCGGCCGGCTGCTGCATTGCCGCCCTGAGGCATTCGGTCTTAAACACGCACGCCATGCACATGGGCGGAGAATGTCTTAATCCGTCATGGCCCTTCGGGAAAACGATATCCAGCCGGCCAAAGCAGTCCGGTTTATCCACCGAACCCGGCGAAGTCGAATCATTCGGGGTTTTTGAGTTCATTCCCAGACTTCCATTTCTTCATATCTTCTTGAAATTTATTGCTCATTCGATGGATATGGCCGTTGTCGGCAAAACTAAAATACGTATCTGCGCCGATCACCAAATGTTCATGAACGATGATTCCCATGGTCATGCAGGCAAAGACCAGCTGCCGGGTCACTACAAAATCTGCCGGCGAGGGCTCAGGATCTCCCGAAGGATGGTTATGTGCAAAAATAACGGCTGCGGCCCGGAAATTGAGCGCGCTCCTGACAACCTCCCGTGGATACACGGAGCTGGCTGTCAAAGTCCCCTCGAAAAGGGTTTCCGATGCCAGTACCCGGTTTTTTGCATTCAGATAAACGACCTTGAAGCACTCCCGGTCTTTGGCTGCCATGCTGGGGCGCAGATAATCAAAAAGTGCCCGGGAATTCGTCAACGGGTCCTTCTGGATAACCCGGTTTTCAAGGTAGCGGTCCGCGACCGCCTTGATCAGCTTAATGCCAAAAACGTTTTTCGGACCAACGCCCTCGATTGTACAGAGCTCTTCAACCCTTGCCTCCATCACCGCCGGGAGGGTTCTAAACCGGGATAACGCGGCTTTTGCCGCCTGCTTGCAATCCTTTTGGGGGGTTGCCAGGGTCAGGAGCAATTCGATGACCTCATAGTCATGGAATCCTTCCAGACCGGCGGCCAAAAACCGCTCTCGCAAGCGTTGCCGATGGCCATCGCCTTTATGTGTCAAAACCTGAACGCCATCCCTTAGGTTCTGTTTTAAAATTAATCAGCTGTCCGTCAGGTGGCAAACAAGCCTACCGGACATCAAGCATTTCATCCTTCAGCTCCCGGGTCATCAGCCGGGAAATTGCATGCGCCGTTGAAAGGTTCTCATACAATACCCCGTAGACCGCGTGACAAATCGGCATTTCCACTCCCAGCTTCCGGGAAAGGTTATAAACCGATTTAGACGTTTTAACCCCTTCGGCCACCATATTCATTTCCGCCAGAATTTCGGTCAGGGATTTGCCCTCCCCGATTTTCTGGCCCACGGTATGGTTACGGCTGAGGCTGCCGGTGCAGGTTAGCAGCAAATCGCCCATGCCTGCAAGACCCGCAAACGTATGCGGGTTTGCGCCGAGCTTAATCCCTAAACGCCGAATTTCCGTAAGCCCGCGAGTAATCAGGGCAGCACGGGCATTCAAGCCCAGACCAAGGCCATCCACAATCCCGGTTGCAATGGCGATCACATTTTTAATCGCCCCGCCGAGTTCCACGCCGATGACATCATCATTGGTATAGACGCGGAAGAAGGGGGTCACAAATATCTGCTGAAGATCGGCGGCGACCTTGGGATCCGCCGATGCCACGGTTACGACGGTAGGCAGCTGTTTTGCCACTTCCGCGGCAAAGCTCGGCCCGGAGATGGCGGATATGCGGCCTAAAAGCGCCCGGGAAAGGGTTTCTTTCAGAACCCCGGTCATGGTAAGATGCGTTTTGTTTTCAATACCTTTGGAGGCAGTCACCGCCACTGCGTCATCATCGATATGAGGGGCGGCCTGAATGGAGACCTCGCGCATCACATGCGAGGGCACCACATAAAGCACCATATCCTTTTTTGACACCACAGCTGCAAGGTCGTTGGATGCCACAATCTTTTCAGACAGCTTAATTCCCGGCAGAAACATTTTGTTTTCATGTTTCCGCTCAATGCTCTCCCGGACCGCAGGTTCATAAGCCCATAAATCCACGGGGTAATCCTTTCCCGCCAGCAGATTGGCAAGCGCCGTCCCCCAGCTGCCGGCGCCTATCACCCCGATCCGAACCGTTTCACTCATCATCCTGCTCTTCCTTCTCGGCCAGCCGGGCCGCGCTGACAAGCCGCTCCTGGGGCTCCATATTCATCAGTTTTACCCCCTGCGTATTGCGGCTGATCACCGATATCCCTTCAATGGGCATCCGGATAATCTTTCCGATATCGGTCATGAGCATGACTTCATCCTCATCATTGACCACAAGTATCGTCACGACCTTGCCGTTTCGCTCGTTTGTCTTGATGGTAATCACCCCCATGCCGCCGCGTCGTTGCACCGGATACTCATCTATGGCTGTTCGCTTGCCGTATCCATGCTCCGTGGCGGTAAACAGGGTCTGGCCATGGGTGAGCACTTCCATTCCCACCAGTTGATCACCGTCCTGGAGTTTGATCCCGCGTACCCCCCGGGCGATACGCCCCGTAGGCCGAACGTCCGACTCGTGAAACCGGATGGACTTGCCAAAAAGCGAACAGAGAAACACGTTGCGGGTCCCGTCGGTCAGTCGGCTGGCGATCAGCTCATCCCCCTCGGTCAGGTTAACGGCGATTTTACCGCCGGAGCGCGGCCGGGAAAACTCCATGATATCGGTCTTTTTAATAAGCCCCTGGCGGGTTGCCATCATCACATGCTGTCCGGGCTCGAATTCCGGGACCGCAAGCACCGTCGTCAATTTTTCCTCCGGCTTGAAATTAAGGAGATTGACAATAGCCTTGCCCCGGCTGGTGCGCCCGCCCTGAGGAATGTCATAGACCTTGCACCAGTAAACCCGGCCCTGATTGGTAAAGAACATAAAGGTGTGATGCGTGGAGGCCACAAACAGGTGCTCCACGAAATCCTGGTCCTTTGTTCCCATTCCGGTTTTTCCCTTGCCGCCCCGACGCTGCTGGCGGTAGAGGGTAATGGGATTTCGCTTGATATAGCCGCTGCTTGTAATGTTCACCACCATATCCTCTTCAGCGATCATATCTTCCAGGGTTATCTCCCGGGTCTCGGAAACTATTTTGGTCCGGCGCTCATCGCCAAACGATGCCTGAATTTCGCTTAATTCATCCTTGATCAGACCGAGGATGATCCGCTCGCTGGAAAGGATTTCTCTGAAGCGTGCGATATCCTTCAAGACCTCCGCATGCTCCTGTTTGATCTTGTCGCGTTCCAGGCCGGTCAAGCGCTGCAGACGCATATCCAGAATCGCCTGGGCCTGAACCTCGGTTAATTCAAAACGCTTGATCAGCCCGGTCCTGGCCTCATCCGGGGAGACGGACTGCCGGATCAGGGCGACCACCTCATCCAGATTGTCTATCGCAATGATCAGACCCTCCAGCACATGCGCCCGGGCCTCAGCCTTGGCCAGATCATAACGGGTCCTGCGGATAATGATCTCTTTGCGGTGGACGATAAAATACTCCAGGATTTCCTTCAAGTTGAGCATTTCAGGCCGCTTGTTCACCACAGCAAGGAGGATGATACCGAAATTGCTTTCAAGCGAGGTATGCTTGTAGAGCTGGTTTAACACCACCTCCGCGATCTGCTCGCGTTTGAGCCCCACTGCAACGCGGATGCCATCTTTATCGGATTCATCCCGGACGTAGCGGATCCCTTCCAGGTGTTTGTTCTTGACGAGGTCGGCAATCTTTTCAATGAGCGAGGCCTTGTTGACCTGATAGGGGATTTCACGAATGACAATGATCTCCGCCTTGGTCTTGGGATCCGTTTCAATCTCAATACGACCCCGGATCCGAACCTTTCCCCTCCCCGTGGTATACGCATTGTAGATGCCCTGAGTGCCGTAAATAATACCTCCGGTAGGAAAATCAGGCCCTGGAAGATAGGCGATCAAGTCCTCGCTGGAAAGGCCGGGGTTATCAATCAGGGCTTTGATGGCTTCGCTCAGTTCATTCAAATTGTGAGGGGGGATATTTGTGGCCATGCCCACGGCAATGCCGGAGGAGCCGTTCAACAAGAGCGACGGGATTTTCGCCGGCAATACCTGGGGCTCCTCCAGGGTCTCATCGTAGTTGACCTGGTGGTCGACGGTGTCTTTTTCGATATCCTCCAGCATCTGGTGCGCCAGCCGCATCATCCGGACTTCCGTATATCGCATGGCTGCCGGCGGATCGCCGTCGATGGAACCGAAATTGCCCTGGCCGTCCACCATGGGATAGCGCAGGGTGAAGCTCTGGGCCATTCTGACCAGTGCATCATAGACAGCGGAATCGCCGTGGGGATGATATTTACCGATCACATCCCCCACAATTCGCGCTGATTTCTTATACGGCTTGTTCCAGTCGTTTTTTAATTCGCGCATGGCGAAAAGAATCCGCCGATGCACCGGTTTTAAACCGTCCCGCACGTCCGGAAGGGCCCTTCCGATGATAACGCTCATCGCATAATCCAGGTAGGACTGCCTCATCTCCCGTTCGAGACTGATTTCGGGTAAACTGCTTTCCATTGAGTGAATCGATCTCCAGTCTTTGTCGAAGCCAAACGCAATTCGCCATCACCGCCAGTGATGGCCAACAGCAGTCTGGATTAAATACTTTGATTACCTGAATTGAGCGATCTACAAGATTGCCGCAGATTTTCATGGAAACAAAAAAACTTAAAACACTCAATATCAGGTAATAGGGAAGGCAACGAGGCCGGAATTCTGCGTTGCACATCCGCCCCTGCCGTGGTGGAGCGCAGGCTTCTGCCCCCCACCCATGGAATCTGAACTTTTAAATGCCTTCCAAGAATGATGCACTCGTAAAAAGTCAGTTTTTGGATGGCAAAG
>JAGYOT010000158.1 GCA_018399455.1 Desulfobacterales bacterium | reverse complement strand
TGGCTCGGGCAAGGGCGCGATGCTTCTGGGTGCCGTTTCCTGCATGTAAGCACCGATGAGGTCTACGGCTCGCTGGGTGAGACCGGCCTGTTCACTGAAACAACCTCCTATGATCCCCGCTCGCCTTACTCCGCCAGCAAGGCTTCCTCTGACCATCTTGCCAGTGCCTATCAGCACACTTATGGTTTACCGGTTATCATCACCAATTGTTCCAATAATTATGGTCCTTATCAGTTTCCTGAGAAACTTATCCCGCTGATCATCAATAACGCGCTGATGGGCAAGGATCTGCCGGTTTATGGCGATGGTAAAAATATTCGGGATTGGTTGTATGTGGGAGACCACTGCGAGGCGATCTTGACGGCTCTGCAAAAAGGGCAGGTGGGTCGCACTTATAATATCGGGGGCAACAGCGAAAAACAGAATATTGAGGTGGTGCGCCTGATTTGTGATCTGGTCGACGAGATGGCTGGGCCGCTTAATGCCGGCAAGTCTCGTCAGGAATTGATCCGCTTTGTTACCGACCGCCCTGGACATGATCGACGTTATGCCATCGATGCCAGCCGGATCCGCGATGAACTTGGCTGGGAACCTTCTATGACTTTTGAGGAAGGTATTCGCAGGACGGTGCTGTGGTATCTGCAAAATCGTCCGTGGTGTGAATCGATCCTGGATGGATCGTATCAACAGTATTACGAGCAGATGTATGCGGGGCGTTGATATGAAACATACTCCGATGATTTTGGCTCTCGTCGGCGCAAGGGGGATGCTGGCTCAGGCTATCAAAAAAACGGTATCTGAAGCGTATGATGTTCGCTGTTTGACCCGGCCGGAATTTGATGTGACGGATTCAGGTCTTGTTGCAGCCATCCTTCGGAAAATAAAGCCGCATGTCATTGTCAACTGCGCGGCCTATACCAATGTGGATGGCTGCGAATCGGAAGTTGATGCCGCTTTTCGCCTCAACGGTGAGGGGCCAGGGAACTTGGCAACGGTTGCCCGGGAGCTGGGCGCGACCTTGGTGCATATCTCCACCGACTATGTTTTCCCGGGTGATGTGGATAAAGCCAACCGCGAAACGGATGCAACAGGGCCGCTGTCGGTTTACGGTCGCAGTAAACTTGCCGGGGAGAAGGCCATTGTCGCATCGGGGCTGGAGAAATACTTTATCCTGCGCACCAGTTGGCTTTATGGCCCTGGCGGCAAGAATTTTGTCGAAACCATGGTGCGTCTGGGGAAAGAGCGCGAAGAGCTTCGCGTGGTTGCGGACCAGATTGGTTCGCCGACCTTTACGGGCGATCTGGCGCGCGCTGTTTTCAATCTACTTGATCTCGAAAGGCAAGGTGGGGAGATACCTTATGGCCTCTACCATTTTTCCAACGAGGGTACCTGTAGTTGGCATGGGTTTGCCGAAGCGATTTTAGCCGAAGCCCGTGCAGCTGGCGAGCCGATCAAGGCAACCCGTGTCGTGCCTATCGGCACCGCCGATTATCCATTACCGGCGCCGCGACCTGCTTATTCCGTCCTTTGCAAGGATAAATATCGTCATGCCACGGGTGCCACGGTACCCCATTGGCGTGACAGCCTGACTAATTATTTTAAAAACGAGAGGGGTTGACATGACAGGAATCCGCAAGGGTATCGTGCTGGCCGGTGGTGCAGGCAGCCGTCTTTATCCATTGACCTTGGTGGCCAGCAAACAGCTGCAACCGGTCTATGACAAACCGATGATTTACTATCCGCTGTCCACGCTTATGCTGGCCGGGATCAACGATATTCTGATTATTTCGACACCGCAGGATACCCCTCGTTTCGAAGCGCTGCTTGGAGATGGAAGCCGTTTCGGCATTCGATTGAGTTACGCTGTTCAGCCGGAGCCCAAGGGGATCGCTCAGGCATTTCTGGTGGGCGAGGAATTTATCAATGGCGATCCGGTGTGTCTGATTCTCGGGGATAACATTTTTTACGGCAAGATGGGTCTCGACACCATCACGAATAATTTCACTGATGGTGCCATGGTCTTCGGCTATCCCGTCCATGATCCGGAACGATATGGTGTCGTGGAGTTCGATAAGGGCGGGAAGGTTCTTTCCATAGAGGAAAAGCCGGCCAAACCCAAATCACATTATGCCGTGCCTGGTCTTTATCTTTACGGCGCTGATATTGTGGAAGTCACCAAAAATCTCAAGCCGTCACCGCGGGGGGAATTGGAGATCACCGACGTCAATCTGGAATATTTGCGGCGTGGGGCATTGCGGGTAGAAAAACTGGGCCGTGGCATCGCCTGGCTGGATACCGGCACACATGAGAGTTTGCTGGAGGCCAGCCACTTTATCGGCACCCTTGAAACCCGGCAGGGACTGAAAATAGCCTGCCTTGAAGAGATTGCCCTGCACAAGGGCTTTGTCGATCAGGCCGGTTTTGAAAAAATCATCAACGATACCCCGAAATCGGGATACCGCAGCTATCTGGAAATGGTTCTCAAGGATATTCCGTTATGAACGTAATCGCTACGGATATCCCGGATGTGCTTATCGTCGAACCCAAGGTTTTCGGCGATGACAGGGGCTTTTTTTATGAAAGTTTCAACCAGCGTCAGTGGGCAACGGCCACCGGCCTGGATCAGGTATTTGTGCAGGACAATCATTCCCGCTCGGTAAAAGGAGTGCTCCGCGGGCTTCATTACCAGATCGAGCAACCGCAAGGCAAGCTGGTCCGTTGCACAGTAGGGGAAGTGTTTGACGTGGCGGTAGATATCCGCAAATCGAGTCCCACTTTTGGCCAATGGGTAGGGGTTATTCTGTCCGCTGCCAATAAACGGCAATTGTGGGTCCCGGAGGGGTTCGCCCACGGTTTTCTTGTGCTATCGGATGTTGCGGAGTTTTTATATAAGACAACGGATTATTACGCACCGGAGCATGAACGGTGTATAAGCTGGGACGATCCCGATATCGCCATCGAATGGCCTTTTGACGAGACACCAAAACTTTCCGGGAAAGATTCTCAGGGAGTCAGTTTTAAAACCGCAGAGCTTTTTCTTTGAGAAGTAGCTCTAGGCCTGGGGTTAAGTCAAAAATTTTAATGGTACGCGGATACATCGCGGCCAATTATGCCTTTGACTTTAAAAACCAACCTTATTTAGCCGCCGATGCAATCTGATCACTGCTGATAAGATCTAAAGCTCTGGTCCTTGGTTTTTCAACATCAGACCTTATCAGACTTTATCAGCGGCTCATTATGCCTTTGACCGCGTTCTATTGCTTTTGAACTTAAATCCAAGAGCTGAATGGTACGCGGATAACATCTGATGCGCGCGGATCCTCGCGGATCAACATCCTAAACCAGGACTTGGGTTAAATCAAAACTTAAATCAAAACCTTAATGGTACACGGATAACATCTGATTCACGCGGATCTTCGCGGATCAACACCCTAAACCGGGGCTTGGGGTTAAATCTAAACCTGAAGTGAGGCCTACGGGGACGCAGGTGACTTGTTGACTCATCGTTGTGAGGCAAACAATCAATCATTGGCAAATAATAAATAAATAAATTTACTTACCGCAGGGTATCAGGTATTCTGCAGTCACTCAGAGCAGGACATTCCATATCCCTAAAGTCAATAGAAAAAATCTTCCTTATAAAAACAGTCTGTTAGCATGTTTGGGCATATTCAGGCGCACCGCGCCCGAGCACCCTTTCATTCCTTATCCAAGCTTACGATTCCGGCTGAGCGGATTGTAGAGGCTTTGCTGAACATTGTCCCTACTTGAAAAAAAGCAATGATTGATTTACCATTATGGTAAGTGTTAAGGTCGTCAGTCGATATGCTGGTACTCTACCTCGAGATGGAGAGGCGCGAGCCATCCCCGGTGGCCCTCTTTATCCGCTAGAGGAAGTTTTTGAGCTGCTCAATAATGCGGGTGATGGAGCTGTTTGTCCTTGGACTAGAAAGTGTATTGCTGATCTGCAACAATTGGCTTTGGACGGCAGTTATCTTGTATTGCTTCTGCGTGAGACGCTTACCAAGGGACGCTTTCTTGGCGCGGAGTGGTGCCAGCAAAAGCCTGACGGACCCTGGGCGGCGAGCGATGCTTATGTGCTGACGCGCCAGGAATGGGTGCCCACAGCTAACAGGAATATCGCAATGGCGTACTACCTCAAGTTTGCCATTGGTAAATCCGGGGCCATTCTGCTGCTGGTATCCTGCCACCTTTCAACCTGAGGGAGAACGGCCATGATGGATAAGCATGAAAAAATCTGCCCTGTTTGCGGTGAGGGGTGTCTGCGCCCGCAGGTTGGCAAAAATCCTGTGGAATATAAGGGAAAGACGACTGAGCTCGATCTGCATTATTCGGTGTGTGATGCTTGCGGAAGCGAGCAAGCGGGCCCTGATCAGTTGCGAGCCAACAAACGCGCCATGGTTGCCTTTAAAAAGCGCGTTGACGGCTTGCTCAGCGGTGCCGAAGTTCGAGCCCTGCGGAAACGACTGAGGCTTAAACAGGCTGTCGCGGCGCGAATTTTCGGCGGCGGACCGGTGGCTTTTTCCAAGTACGAATCGGACGACGTGGCTCAGTCCGACGCGATGGATCGGTTGATGCGGCTGGCTGCGGACATGCCCGAAGCGCTGGATTACCTGCGGCGCCGGGCCGGGCTTGAGACAAGCGATCCGCATTGGTCGGATGCTGTAGCGGTTCCGCCCTCTACGCAACCTCATACTTTGACCGTCGTTTCGTCTTCATGCCCCGATCGTGAGACGGGATACAGGAAGTGTGCATGATCAGCGAAGAATTGCAGAAAGCTATCGATTGTCTGCAGATTCAGGATGTCTATCTGCGGCGTTGCCAGGCTCATTGTGCGGACGATTTCGAGCCTAAGTACGATGATGCCGGGGGACTCAGCTTTCAGACCCGGCATTTTGTCAAGGAATCGAGCGTGGTAGAGCTGAACCATGAAAAGCGCCTTTTGCGAGTCTTTATCGAGCTTGGGGCACGTTGGATCGATGAGCGGGGTCCGGAAGGAAAAGAGGATGTCAAAGCTCTTGTCGAGGCGGAATTCGTGGCGGAATATTCCATGTCCGGTCCACTCGAGCAGGCCAGTGTTGATGCTTTTTCGTTGCAAAATGCCAGCTATCACGTTTGGCCATACTGGCGTGAATGGTTAAACAACCAGTGTGCCCGCATGCAGCTGCCCCGGGTTGTGCTGCCTGCGGTTCAATTGGCGCGCAATCGGGATTTGTCCGCGCGAGGGGGACCCCCGAGGGGACATTCTATATTGCCCCGTCAAGAAAAAAATTTACCCTATGAAAATCAATAGGTTTTCGATATGGACTGTTTTTTCGCGCACCTCTCCCGTTGTTTTTATTCCGGCGTTGTCTCACTTCTTGGCGAATCTTGAGTTTGATCGT
>JAGYOT010000157.1 GCA_018399455.1 Desulfobacterales bacterium | reverse complement strand
GGGCTTACGTATAGAGAGATGGCGCAGAAAACAGGTCTATCTTATCAGTCTATATGGTTGCATGTAACCGGTCAGCGAACGCCAGGGCCAAAAGCATTGCGGGCTTATCACAGGGCATTTGGTATCAGCCTTGAAAAATTAATTGCTTAAGGTTTACGTGGTCATACCTTGGTAAACCTAAAAAATTGAGAGAGTTAAATGGAATACGCAAACCTAAAAATTTCAGACTTAAAATCATTTCCGATTCGAAGCATCAGGCAAAATGTAATTAAAAAGTTAAAAGGCCGAATCAGCCAAGGATACAACCCGGCCAGGCCATTATCAGTGATCCGTGAAAACGGTCATTATCTTACGGCAGACGGCAACCATCGTCTGCAAGTTTTGGTTGATTTGGGCGTGGAGTACGTGCCGTGCGTTATTTATGATGACGTCGATCCTTATCCACTGGCGGTTAAATGCAACCAGGACGAGGAAACATATGCGCCGATGGACCTCTTTGATTGGTTGGATATTATTGGCAGATTGCGGGATGAGGGTTTAACCCAGGCCAAGATCGGAGAGCGGATCGGGTGGAGTCGGGAGGCGGTTAAAAACTATGTAACCGTTTTGGATAACATTGGTGCAAATATTTTAAATTCAGCTAAAGAATACCAAACAGGCCGTGTACCAGAGAATGGTACAAATGTACCAGCCTTTAATTTCACCGAAGGCTTATTCCGAAACATCCTCCCATTGACCGGAGATCAGCAATTAAACCTCATAAAAAAACTTGTGAAAGGCAAGGACCAGAAGGGCCGCAAGTATGTTAAGGCCGATTTTAAAGCAGAGGCCGCAACACTTAAAAAATACAACATCCTTGTAGAAAATGGATTCGCCGAAATTAAAAACAAGGTTTTCGGCGAAGTTGCGGAGAAGGCGAAAAACACCATCATAAGTGAATTTGCAAAAAACACCTATTTAAATGAGTCAGAGGATGGAACCCTTGGGCGCAAAGCATCGCAGTTGATCCAGGCGTTTATTGACGAATATGAAAAAGATCAAAATATCAAGGTTTTCACAAAGGCTATTGAAGATATCACAAGTGAAGACATCTCTGATGAGTCGGTTGATGTAATCATCACAGATCCGCCATACCCGAAAGAATATGTCGATTTATTTGACGAGCTGGGCAAATTGGCGGAAAGGGTTTTAAGGCCGGGCGGAAGCCTCGTGTGCCTTGTCGGGCAATCACATATTCCACAATACATTGAATATCTCTCAAGGCATCTTGATTATTATTGGGTGATCGGTGTCCATATGCCGGGAGGTCAAGCTGTACAAGTTTGGAACCGAAATATAAACGCATTTTGGAAGCCTGCGCTATGGTTTACGAAGGGCGAACGGTCAAAGGATGCCGCATGGGTGTCCGACTTCATCCAGACAAATACAAACAATAATGACAAAAACCATCACCACTGGGGCCAAAGTGAGCAGCTTATGAAATCGCTGATTGAAAGGGCCGCCATGGTCGGTGACACGGTAGTTGATCCGTTTTTAGGTGGTGGGACTGTCGGTGTTGTATGCAAAGAAATGAATATAAAATTTATAGGATCAGATAAATCTGAAAACGCTGTGTTATCAGCAACCAAAAGAATTAACGGTGCTGATTAATGCAGTCATGGCGCACAGAACGGACAGGCTGGCGAGATGCTGAATTAAGCAAAAGGCATGGTTCGTGGGGGTTTAATTGCCCTGCCGTTGATTTGGATTTTGTCATGCTGGAGTACAATCACGGCGCGCCAAGTGCATTGGTAGAATACAAACACATTAACGCCCAGGTCGTTGATACCAACCACGCTACTTACAAAGCATTGGTAGCGCTTGCCAATGGCTATAAAAACGGACCGCTACCTTGCTTTATCGCCAGATACAATCCTGATGACTGGTCATTTCAAGTAATACCCTTAAATGAAAAAGCTGAGAAACATTATAAGCATTGCATTAATGAAAAATTAACAGAAAAGCGGTTTGTAAAAAGCCTCCATCTGCTGCGGAAGTCAAAGTTAAATGAACATGACGATGCCGCGTTGGAACAATTAAATGATTATTTATCAGAAGGCCAAGGTTGATGCCGCCATCACCACCACTCCCGCATCCTCCAGCCGCAGCCCGGCCCTGCGGAGCAAACAAAGCCGTCCTCGTTATTGCGGGGGACTGTCGCTAAAAAAGCATGCATCAGAAAGGGCGGCAGGCCGGAACTTAAAAATAACAGGAGGAGGAAACCATGAGAGATAAGTTTTTCTGCCCATCGCTCCGGCGCCAGGTCACGGTGGAAGAGTGTAATTCAAAAATAAAGTCTGCAGCTGACGATGGCTGCACAAAGGATTGTGAGGTAAGGAATTACTGGTTAAGCGAAGCTGCTCAGCCGGATCCACCGTTAAAGGCTGTTCAAGAACCAAGAGAAAAGCCGAACAATATTCCGGACCGCAAGTGCAATATGTGCGGCAAGATCAAAGAGTGGAATGAGTTAAATTTTCGCACACGCAAAGATGGCAAGGGCTTAAAAAAGACGTGCCGGCAGTGCGAGGACAAGTATTTGAATAAGGCGAAACCTGAGCCCAAAAAAACGCAACCCAAACGCAATAAAACGCAACCAAAAACGCAATACCAGCCCGAACCAGACCCCGCGCCTGACGTTCCGGAACCGGTCAGCAAAGCCGGCAGCATCGACCTGTCCGAATTTACCAAGGTCACGAAAACAAGATTTTCCAGGCCGGATCCATATGTCAAGTTTTACGACAAAAACATCTGCTTCAATACGGCGGCTATGAACCTGCAGGCAATGCAGGGTGCAAAAACAATTGATCCCTATTACAAGCTGATCGGGAACAAGCTGCTCTTGGTGCTGGATCCGAAAGCTGATGAGACCGGAGAATATCGGCTGAGCTTTGACAAAGGCAAGGGCGCCAAATTTTCGCTTGTCCGGGTTATCCGGGAGACAAGTCCCGGGCCTGGGCCGTGGGCAGTTGATGAGGTGGACGGATTTTTGACGGTGGAGGTGATGCTGTGAATAAAAATACAAGCTCAGTTTTCAATAAAAGCAATAGCAGGGTTAACTAATGCATCGTGGATATATAGCTGTCTGGCGAAAGATCCAGGACCATGAATTCTTTCGGGAAAAGCGGGTTTTTTCAAAATTTGAAGCATGGCTGGATCTTCTTATGGAAGCCCAACACAACGAAGAGCCGCAACAGGTGATGATTGGCATGCAGGTGCTTTATTGTAATTACGGCGAAACTTTAAAGTCAAATTGCACCTGGGCGCACCGATGGGGCTGGACAGAAAGCAAGGTCCGAAGGTTTTTCAATTTACTTGAAAAAATGAACCAAATCCGACGCAAAAACGAAGGAGTAACGACGAGGGTTTCTGTAATAAATTATAGTAATTATGACCCAAGGCGACGGGCAAACAACGAGGAAGCGACGAGAACGCGACGAGGAAGCGACGAGCAAGCGACGACAGACAAGAATGTTAATAATGTAAAGAATGTAAAGAATGAGAAAGAGAAGGGGAAAAAACCCTCACCCAACAAACCAAAAAATAAGTCTCAATCAAAATTCACCCCTCCGACCGAAGCTGAGGTTGAAAGTTATTTTATTGAAAACGGGTACTCCCCGCATGCAGGCAAAAAAGCCCACCAGTATTACGCAGCAAACGACTGGAAAGACGCCCGTGGAAACCCGGTTAAAAACTGGAAGCAAAAAATGATTTCTGTCTGGTTTAAGCCAGAAAATGAAATGTCTAAACAGCAAGTAGCGGGAATGTCCAGGAAAGACCTGCACAACGTTGAGGTTTTGCAAAATTTTATAAATAGGGGGAATTGATGAATAAATCGGAACGTCAGGAATTGGCAAATATCGTTTTCGGCTTGGCTTCCAATTTTGGAGACAACCTAAACCAAGCCGGGTTGGAGTTATGGGCAACCATGTTTGAGCAGGACGGCGTTTCGATTGATCAGATCCGGCAAGCTGCCGGCCAGATCCTGCGGAAACGGAAAATATCAAAAATGCCGACATATGCCGAATTTATCGAGTATATCCATGGGGACTCAAAAGACAAAGCGCAGCGCCAGGCGGATGCCGTGCTTGACTTTTTACGAAGGCATGGCGCCAAGGCAGAACCGAGATTCGAGGATCCGGTGACGGCTTACCTGATGTCTGTAAGATGGCAGTATCAGCAATGGGCGTCGAGCCTAAAAGAGTCTGAGGTTGTTTGGTGGCGGAAGGAGTTCATAGAGGCATACCAGAGTTATGCAAAGAACCCGGAAACGATACCGACAGAGCGTCGGCTGGAAGGGTCTGACAAGGTTAAGCAGTTAACTGCAGGGATTGGAGGTTAATTTGAACACAGCACCTAAAAACAACATCCAGGAAGGCAAGCCCCGGTTATCGCTTTTACCTCTGGACCTGCTGGAAAAGTACCTGGTCCCGGCATATGAGGAAGGGGTTATCAAATACGAGCGGGAATCATGGCGTGGGGGGTTCCATACATCCGTGCTGGTCGACGCCGCACTGCGGCACCTGACCGAGTTTTTCTGGCTGAATGAAGATACGGACCCGGACAGCCCGACAGGCAAGCATCATCTGGCAGGGGTTTTATTCTGCTGCCTTTCGATTTTGAACACTTTGGAGACAAGGCCGGAGTTGGATGATAGGCCGGGGAGGGCGGGCGATGACCACAATTAAAATCCCCGTACCTCCAATCGGCAAGCCTCGCATGACTCAGCGGGACCACTGGAAAAAGCGCCCATGCGTGGAGCATTACCGCTCGTTCTGCGATCTGCTTCGCATCTATGTCAAAGGGCAGCTCCCGGTGGACACGGACAACCTGTCATGGACCGCATATTTCCCGATCCCGAAATCCTGGAGCAAAAAGAAGCAGGCGGCAATGGCCGGGCAGCTCCACAGGCAGAAACCGGACCGGGATAATGTTGATAAGGCGATTATGGACGCGCTTTTGCAAGAAGATTGCGCGGTGGCGCGGGGGTATACCGAGAAAAGATGGGATGATGGAGAAGGTCCGAGGATCGAGCTTGTTTGGGAGGACTCTTGGACAAAACAGCAATAGCAAAATATGAAAAAGCATGCGGCGCCAGGTGGGCCATCGAAACACCGTCGAAATGGCAGCAGGATTATTTTTATTCTCGGTTTGACGAGGCTGAGCGTGATGAGATGAACGGGCTTGGCGAAATGATGACAATTGACGAGTACATCGAAAGGGGGAACCGTGATTGAATTCTTCGCAGGCTGTTTTGTTGGCGCTGTGGGGGGTATTATCGGCCTGGCGCTGATGGTGGCGGCGGATGATTACCCGGAGCCTGGTCATTCGCAATTCGCAGATAGCGAACCTGATGGCGGCGCAGACGATGATATTTCGTTTCA